>NZ_AEXS01000123.1:0-19918 GCF_000204455.1 Paenibacillus sp. HGF5
GGAAAGACCACGATCTGCAGCCTTCTCCCCCGTTTCTATGACGTGGATCAGGGTGCGATCACGGTGGACGGGATCGACATCCGGAATATCAAATTGCAAAACCTGCGCAAGCATATCGGTATCGTGCAGCAGGATGTGTTCCTGTTCTCCGGCACGATCCGGGACAATATCGCCTACGGCGACTTGAATGCAACCGACCATCAAATCTGGGAAGCCGCACGGCGCGCTTCGCTGGATGAACTGATCCGAAGCCTGCCGGACGGCATGGAGACGGTCATCGGAGAACGCGGGGTTAAGCTGTCCGGCGGCCAGAAGCAGCGTCTGTCCATTGCGAGAATGTTCTTGAAGAATCCGCCGATCTTGATTCTGGACGAAGCCACCTCGGCACTGGACACGGAGACGGAAGCGCAAATCCAGAAGTCCTTGGCCGAGCTGTCCGTCGGCAGAACAACGCTAGTGATCGCTCACCGACTGACCACCATTCAGAGCGCGGACCGAATTATCGTCGTCAATTCGGAAGGCATTGCCGAGCAGGGTACGCATCAGGAATTGATTCACTCCGGCGGTGCGTACAGCAGGCTTCACCAAGTTCACTAATGAAGCCGATGAATGGTTTGGTTGTGGATGAAGATTCACCTGCAAGAAATGAACATCCCGTATTAATACTGAAAAGGATGGCTCCCAGCGAAAGGGAGTCATCCTTTTTTTTGCCGCACACCTATAAGAAGCATCCTGCTGATCTTGAGCAATCAGAAAAGTGTTGATAAGATCCTTGCAAATTGTCCATGGATAAGAAAGTTGTTGCAGGGAAACATTAATGGCGTACTACAAAGACCATCGTTACAGGAGGGTTTTATGTTTTATATCTACAGTGTCGGTTTGCTCTTCGGCGGACTGTCGATCATCAATCTGGTCTTCTCGTACCAAACCAAGCATATTCAGCATCTGTTCTGGCCTACCCTGCAGTTTCAGTTATGGATGCTTCCGCTCTTTGTCATTGCCAATATGTGCATCGGGTACGGGATCCGCTTTGGTTACAAAGCCACCGATCAGCTGGGGTACACGTTGATCTTCTCCAAATGTCTGGAGATCCTGATATCGTTGGGTGTGGCTTACTTGTTCCTGAAGGAGGTACCCACCTGGAAAAACTGGGCGGGGATCGCCATTATTGCGCTCGGGATATTTCTGGTGAAGCAGAAATGAGCGCCTCTGGCGCACGGATGCCTGTTTTGCCTAAATTCATTCTTCGTTAACATCCTTCGGACGATCAGTACCATGGTTATCGCTGTCTCTTCCCCATCCAGCCTTGTTCGAAGGCATAGCGGGTCAGCTGTACCCGATTTTCCAAATGCAGCTTTTGCAAAATGTTCTTCAAATGGTTCTTGACCGTATTCTCGGAAATGCAAAGGTCGCTCGAAATATCGCGGTTGGACAATCCCTCGGCGACGAGTCCCAGAATTTCCTTTTCCCGCGCCGTTAAGGGACTTTTGCTCGGGTCCGGCTTGTCGTATTGCGAAAATTCCTTCAGGATTCGGAACGCGAGTTCCCTGCTCACCGGTGCTTCGTCCACCGCAATGGCTTTCAGGTACTCGTGCCACGATTCGGGATTCAAGTTCTTTAACAAATACCCCTGGGCCCCGCGCTTCAGGGCATCAAACAAATGGGCGATGTCGTCGGACACCGTGACCATAACGATTTTAACGTAAGGGAACTTGTCCTTCACCCGCTTGGTCGCTTCCAAGCCGCCCATGCCGGGCATCTGAATATCCATCAGGATGATATCGGGCATCCATATTTCGGTCAGTTCCAGCGCATCCTCACCGCTTTGCCCTTCCGCCACGACCTCAAAGGTCGGATCGCTGCTCAAAATGGTGCGAATTCCTTCTCTTGCCAGATCGCTGTCATCGATGATTAACACGCGAAAAGGTTGATTGTTCATGCCATGCTCTCCTTCCGAATGTTGATAATCGTCTGGTTGTGCTGCCTTTCCATCTTGAACTTCCAGCCCATGGCCTCGGCCCGATCCTTCATGATTTTGATTCCATACCGGTTGCTGCCGAGCGGCTTGTCCAGATCAAAGCCTTTTCCATCGTCGGTGACAGTGCAATGCCAGCCCGAATCCGTTGTATTTGCCGTAATCTTGACGTGTTTTGCCTCCGCGTGCTTATGGATATTCAATAAGGATTCCCTGATCGAAGCCAGCAGCTCCACTTTTTCTTTGGCTGACAGCATGGCGTCCGGAATTCCCCACTTGATGTCGAAATGCAGGTCTGTCTCCTGCTTGATTTCCTCGATCAGGCTGCTCATGCTGTGCATCCACGGAATAGCTTGCGGATCTGCCGGGTAGCGGAGATTCGCAATAGCCTCTCTTACGTAAGTGTTGGTACGATGAACGCTTTCCTTGATTTCCTGATACGGAATGTCTCCCGTACGACCTGACTTCTCGATTCGGTCGATCTGGGCGTTCAGCAGGAACAAGGATTGGGCGATTCCGTCATGGAGCTCCCGGCCGATCTTCTCCCGTTCATGCATGGCTGCTTGCAATGCCCTCGATCGGTTCAACTCCTCTTGATTCCGTTCAATCAACGAAAATAACTGGGTAAGAAACAGTATGGAAACCAAAAACACGATGACAGGCGCCAGCAGATTGCCAAGATCCATCGATATATAAGGCAGCAGGAACTCATGGCGAACATATTCCCATATGCCAATCGTCAAGGTTGGAATGATGAGTATCAACCATTTCATTTGTTTATAAGACATACCCTGCCTCCTATTTCAATATAAAAGTAATGAAGTGAACCCGCCTTTCTTCCTACCATGTTACCATTGGTTATCCCTACATTGTAACCAAAATCGTTCATGAGCGGAATGACTCAATAGAGCTACGAATAATCGCCGGATTCTCTCGTGCTGTAATAACCTATTTACAATTCAAGTGCTAATCGCTTATAAAGAGTAAAAGATATCCATTCATTCCATTTCCGATGAAGGGGGCTGCAGTTGGATGACGCAAAAAATTGCAGTGATCATTGTACACGGATTGGGAACACAAAAGAAAAGTTATGCGGATAAATTCATGAAAAACTTGAGGGACACCTTCTCCCGGACCTCCGGCATCCCGCATGAGCAGTTGGCCATGGAGGCCGTGCATTGGGCCGATGTTTTTGCGGCACGCGAGGATGAATTAATCGGCAGCAGCATTAAACCTTACCGTTTACGTTATCAGCACCTCCGGCAGTACGTAATCAACCATCTGGCGGATGCCGTGGCTTATCAGCCCGTGGAATCCGAAGATCAGAACTACGAGGCCATTCATCGTACGATCAGCGAGGCGCTGCACCGCCTTGCCCTGTCAGCCGGCCCCCATGCTCCGTTATGCGTGATCTCCCATAGCTTGGGGTCCGTGATCGCCAGCAATTTTTTCTACGATCTGCAATTTTCCTCCCGCGGGCATCGTCTGGTCGTTAATCCCGAAGCACCGCTGGAGCGCGGAGAGCTTCTGACCTTGTTCTATACGCTGGGAACCACCTTGCCGCTGTGGAGCATCCGTTATCGTGACTTTGACAAGCCGATCGAGGTTCCTTCAGCACAGTTGCAGCTCTATTATCAACATCTACTGGGTGAATGGGTCAATTTCTATGATAAAGACGATATCCTTGCTTACCCCCTCAAAAGCATTAACGAAGAGTATGACCGCACGGTACGCCAAGACATATCCGTTAACGTGGGAAACTGGTTGACAAGCTGGAATCCGTTGTCGCACAGCGGATATTTCTACAGCAAACCGATTCTCGAATATATCGCTTCGCAATTGGAAGCAACCTGGCGAAGCATGAATCAGGTTAAATAAGCAATGCCGCAAAGACATAGGATCTTTGCGGCATTGCTCCTTTATGATGATCCGATTCTAGAATGAACATAAGCACCGATTCCAACGTTGATCGAAGATTGCAGCATGTTTTTCACTTTTTCAGCAAAAAAAGCTGCTGCTATATCAGATGGTTAGATTCATCACCCATTGCTCTCCGATCGGCCCCATCCTTCTTCTGCCTGTATCTTTGAAACCAACACTAGCATACAGCTGCTGAGCCGGAACATTCTTATGATTCACGACCAGCACCACCTCATTGCATGAAGGAAATTCTCTCCTAATAAATGCTGGCAGCGCAAGCATTCCTCGTTTGGCGTAACCTTTACGCTGCTGTCGACGATCAATGGATAAAGCGGTCAGCAGCATCGCATGAGAATGATTTGTATACTCTTTGACGCGCTCCGTAGCGTGCAGGACAAAGAAACCGACAGGATGACCATCAGCTAAAATGACGATGGGGAACTGACCTTCGCCTAGGTTTAAAACTTCTTTCGGATGAGAGGTGAATTGGACTTGGTCATCCGGAAGCTCGAATTCTTTCAAGACGGGCTGATGTTCTGCCGTGCGGACAACAAGCTGAATTTCTGCGTTTGGCATGGGTCCTCACTCCTCTGTCTAAGGTGACGTTGATTTATTCAAGTCTTCTTCGCGTTGAAAATTGGTTCCCGCCCAATTATCCAGTTTCTTCGCCGTACCATAGCTGTCGGAAGCTTTCGCTGGAAGCCAGCAGCTGCTCCGCCGTGCCCTCGGCCTCAATCTCACCGCCGTTCAACACGATGATATGGTCAGCATGGTTAAGTGCGGCTTTCCGATGCGATACCACAAGACAAGTCGCACCTCCGCGCTCGCTGAACAGCCTCTCCCATAACTTGCGCTCCGTCTCAACGTCTAATGCGCTGGATAAATCGTCGAATACGTAGAGTTCCGCATCCCGAACCAACATTCTTGCCGCGGCTGTCCGCTGTGCTTGACCGCCGGACAGCTTGACTCCGCGCGGACCCACCATCGTCTCCAGCCCATTTTGCAGATGCTTGATATCTTCTTCCATTACGGCCGCATGAAGCGCGCGTTCCAGACTGCCCGGCTGCTCGGATATACCCAACAGAATATTGTTGCGCAGTTTGTCGCTGTACAGCCTTGGGATCTGTGCAGTATAAGCACTTTGCGGCGGGATGAAGAAATCAGCCGGCTCCGTTACCCTTTCGCCGTTCCATCGGATTTCACCTTTTTCGGCTGGCAGCAAGCCCAGCAATGTGCGAACCAGCGTCGTTTTTCCGCTGCCTATCATCCCCGTAACGACGGTAAAGGTGCCGCGCGAGAGCGTCAGACTGATATTCGAAATGCCCCTTCCGGTTTCGGGATACTGGTACGACAACCCTTGCGCTTCCAGCAGCGAGAGCGGAGGTGCCTCGATATATGCCGTTTCCATCCCGTCTTCGACCGGAGCGCCGGCAGCGCGATTGGAAGCCCCATGCGCTTGCCCATTTCCTGCGGCATGATAACCCGATTTCTCTTCATGGGCTCGCTTGCTCTTAACCTTGCCGATACCAATGTAATGGGCTGCGGTAAGCAGCGAAGCCGGTGCTCCTTGCAGCATGGATTTGATGCGCTGAAAGCTGACGCCCATCTGCTTGTAATACGTCATGAAATTGCCTACGTTCGATATGAGCTGGGTAACAAATGTTAAATAATATACAAAGAGGGACAAATCCCCGACGGTAAAATCGCCGTTTCGCATCTTAAGGCTTGCGAGCACGAGGATCAGCCCGGTACCGAGATTAACGGAGTTCGTGAATACGGAGGACAACGTTTCCGTCAGAAGTTTATCCTTCACCATGGATTGGCGCCGTTTCTCGCTCAGACTTACGAACCGCTCCACCACGCGTTTCTCCGCCCCTGCGACCTGGATGGCCTGCACGTTGGCAAACATTTCGCTAATCGCCCCGGTTACCTTGGCGGTCGATTCCCGGCTTGCCGCCCTGTACTTCTGGATGCGCGCGGTTGCGATTTGGGCTGCGGTCACCACCAGAATCAAAGGTACGAACACGAGAATCGTTAGCTGCAGATCGATGGATATGAGAATCCAGCTGGCGACAAAAACGAAACCGACAAGCCCTAATGTATCTACTGACCAGCTCGTCGCTTCTTCAGCCTGATCCACGTCATCCCGGAAATTGCTGATGGCTTCTCCGGGCGAGCACGGGATGGCTCGCGCTCCGGGCTCCTTCATGACATGCGACAGCATATTGCGGCGGAGCAAGGTGCTGATGCGGAAGCGGAAATGCACGTCGGTCATGAAGCCGCCGAAGATCAGCGCAATCCGTGCCAAGGCAGCGCCGATAAGCAGCACCGCAATCGCCCACACGCCGTAAGGAAAAGAATAAGTGCCTTCCAAATGGTCAAAGAAGGCCTTGGTTAAGAGTCCGGGAACCAGCGGTGCCATATGGATAAGGGACCACGCGAACAGGTTGATGAGATACAACCCCGGCCGGTACATAATCAACCGCCAGAAAAAATGCCTAGTTTTCATGCCAGCACCTCCTCCATTCCAACGGCAAGCATGCGGCTGAACCGCGATTGCGGATCTGAGGCCAGCTCTTCCCTGCGGCCGCTTTCGAGCATTCTTCCGTTCTCCAGTATAAGAATCCGGTCGGCGCGCTGAACCGTAGCCAGACGATGGGCAATAATAATGCAGGTCTTCTCCTGCAGCAGACGCGAAATGGCTGCTTCAATCCGGTATTCCGTTAACGGATCTAGACGAGACGATGCCTCATCAAGAATGACAAGACCGGGATCTGTCAAAAATACGCGTGCAAACGCCAGCAGCTGGGCCTCGCCCGCTGACAGGCTTCCGCCCCCAGAAGCCAGATTGGTATCCAGCCCTTCGGGAAGCGAGCCATACCAATCCCCTAGTCCAAGCTCTTCTAACACGGATATAATGCGGGCATCGGCTATGCCTTCATCAAACAAGGTCAGATTATCACGGACGGTTCCCTCAAGAATCTCAATATTCTGCGTGACCATGGCGACCTTCCGCCTTAGTTCATGGAGCTTGCAGCCCCGAATATCGGTTCCCGCCAGCTCGATGCTTCCCTCCTGTGGATCATAAAAGCGAAGCAGCAGGCGGGCGATCGTCGTTTTGCCGCTGCCCGTACGGCCGAGCAGCCCAAGAGTCTGGCCCGGCTCAAGGCGCAGCTGCAGATTTTCAAGCGTAGCCTGCCCGCCCTCTTCGTAAGCGAAGTTAAGGTTCCGGAATTCCACCGACAATGGACCTGAAGGAAGCGGCGCGCCAGGGCCGTCTTTGATCCGGGGCTCGGTTGCCAGCAGGTCGCGGACCCGCATCAAGCTGGCATCCGCTTTTTGCAAATCCTCCAATTGGGTACGAATCTTCTCAATAGGCTTGGCCAGCAGCTCCGTATAATAAAACACGAGATAGATGGAGCCGATCGTCAAGCCGCCCTGTCCGTTCTTCCACAGTATGGCGCACACGATAAAAGCGGCTGCATTGCCAAGCGCAAACACCAAAATCGTGGTGCTCCACATCAAGAAAAATCCGATGAACGCACGAACGCGAACCGGCAGCATCCGCCTGGCCATCTCATAAAATCGGTTCATGACATATCCGGCCGCCCCGTTGGCACGCGTATCTTCGGTTCCTTCAAGGTGCTCGCCGATGAATCCGTAGAAATCCGCATTCAGCTCGCGCCACCGCTTCCAGACCGGTATCGCAAATCGACGGATATGTTGAATGACGTAAATGCTGCCGACCACAAACACCGTCATGACAAATCCGATCCAAAAGTTCTCCCGATACAGCAAAGCCAGAATCCCGAGCATGAGGATCAGATTGCCGAACAGATGGATAATGAAACTGGAGAAAAAATTGGCGAGCGCATTCACATCGCCATCCACCCGTTCAATTAGAGATCCGGAGGTTTGGGTTTTGTGAAAGCTCATGTCCAGCGACAGGCAGTGCTCCGCCAACTCGGCACGAAGCTTGTTGGTGGTCGTCCAGCCCAGGTTCTCGCTATAATAAGCAGCCGCTATGGAAACGCCTTGTTGAAGCAATGAAAAGAGAATAAAAAATCCTGCCGCATAATAAAGGGTGGTCAGGCTTCCCTCTCCTTGAGCCGTATCGATGAAATACCGGATGATCTGCGGATTTATCAATTGGAGCCCAATGGAAAATAACAGCAGCACCGTCAGGGCTGCCAGAAGCTTCTTATGCGGGAGTACATACCTGACGAGCATCTCCCGATACATGCCAATCCCCGTGGTCCTTCGCTTGCTTCTTAACGTGTAATCGCTTTGCATTTCGTTTATAATCCCTCCGCTTCGGTTAACCCTATTGATAATAATAAGCTCCTTGGTAAGATATGACAAGAACGTGGGTTCCCGTTATTTAAAAAAATTACAAGGAATAGTTACGGGACGAGCCAGCACCTAGAAATACCTAAGTCCTAACACCTGGATCACGCCAAGAAGACCAGCCCCTCGGCATGGGAGCTGGTCTTCTAACAGGTTACGTATAGGAATCAAATTTCTTATGTCTCTGCAACTATTTTCAAGAATTGATTGATCATTTCAGGGGTTATTTCCTGATTCTCAGGCATGGTTGTTACGGCTGCGTTCTTGTTGACAGATTGAATGGCTACGTTGGATCTGACTCCATTCGAAGCGATACCGGTTTGGGCTTGACCATCATGAACGTTATCATGGTTGGCTAACATCATCATCAGAAAAGCACTTCCCAATCCGATCGACCACATACTCATTTTGTTTTTCTTGTTCATCTGCGTTGCTCCTTTCATCACTTGTAGTGACATACTTAGTATAAGGTCCGAACCTTAGTGAGAGATGAAAGCAAGCTAAAATCCAGTTAAGCAAGTGATGATAAGATCAATTTCATGATAGTCCGTTCTTTTTCCTGGATGCATAACATTGTTTTTTCAGGAGACTCGAACGAAACGTTCGTCTTACAAGAATAATAAAGTTATGCCGACAACGTTTATTTCCAAACCTGATCAAGCTTATCAGAATAAAAAGCAATGGCTCTCTGGTAGCTCCTGGTTCCCTCGTCATTACTGGTTTCGCTTATTTCTCTTAACAGCAGTTCCATCGCATTGTCATACTGTCGCATATTGTACAAGGTCATCGCGTAGAACACCTTGAACTCCCGCGCCCGGGGGTATTCCCGCAGTCCCTGCTCAAATATCTCCTTGGATTTGCCGTACATCCCCAATGTGCGGTATGTGCTTCCAAGTCCAAGCAAGGCGCCGCACCGTTCGGGATCCTTCAGTCCTGAGGATATGGCTTTCTCGTAATATGGAACCGCTTCGCTCTCAAGACCCATCATATCATGCACCCAGGCCAGCTGATAATGGATGTCCGGGTCATCCGGGGATTGGGGCAGCAGCTCAAGGAGAATTGCTTTCGCTTCCTCCGGTTTGCCTTCGGCGCGAAGTTCAATGGCTTGTTGTATCGTTGTCATGGGACACATCCCTCTGGAGTTTTATCCGCGTTTCCTACCTTATCTTATCAGACGCCATCCGCACTGGTCAAAATGCAACACCCACCTCATCTTATACATAACCTAAAGATGAGGCGGGTGTCACAAGCTGCTTACTTATTAATGTTTATGCTTTGTTCTCAACGTTCAAGGCGGGCTTTTCCTCAGTCGCCATATGAACTTTGCCCGGCCAGAACGCCCACTTGCCCAACAGCGTTGTGATTGCGGGTACCAGGAAAGGTCTCACGATGAACGTATCCAGCATAACCCCGATGGCCGTGATGATCCCAAACTGTACCAACACTTGAATCGGAAGCGTGGCCAGTACGGCAAAGGTTCCTGCCAGGATCAAACCGGCTGAGGTGATCACCGAGCTGGTCTCTCCGACGCCTTCTTTGATCGCTTGCTTCAGCGGCATTTGCTTCCGCTTTTGCCATATGCTCGAGATCATGAAGATGTTGTAGTCCTCGCCTAACGCAACCAGGAACACAAATGAATACAACGGAATCGCTCCCTGGATGGCTTCGGCTCCCAGGCCGTAATGAATGATGATCCAGCCAAGCCCGAGGGCCGAGAAGTAGGACAAAATGACGGTTGCAATCAGATAAACGGTAGCTACAACGGATCTCAAATACACCAATAAGAGCAGCGTAATCAATCCGATAACGACGGGGATGATCAATTTGGCATCATGCTCGCCCGCGATCTCGGTGTCGTACTGGGTAGCCGTTTGACCGGAGATCCACACGGCTTCGGCCGGATTGCCGACACCTGCCTGCTCCAGTGAAGACTCCGCGATCTCCCGAAGATCCGGAATATGCTGCATCGCTTCCATGGAGTAAGGATTCATGGACAGCTCGAGTTCATAACCGATGATATCGTTATTTTCGGCCCCATTCTGCGGCTCGGATACGCGATCCACGTAATCCAGAGCTTTCAGCCGCTCCTCGAGGTCCAAAGCTTGCCCCCCGCTGTCCACCATCACGCGAACCGGCGCAAGCTCTCCTTCCGAGAACTGCTCGCCGATGACGGCGAAGCCTTCACGCGAAGGCACATTCTCAGGGAAAGAGGATAAGAGATCATAAGTGAACTTGATTTGGGACGAGAACGTCGCAAGTCCACCCAATAATACCAATGCTGCCAGGACGACGGTCCAAGGCTTCGTTGTCACCAAGCGGCCGATCCGGCTCTCCTTCTCCTTGTGAGGGGCAGGAGCCGGCTTTCCTTTTTTCCGGGCGCGTTCCGCTTGCATCTCCGGCGTTCTCGGAATGAAAGGATAGAACGAACCTCTGCCGAAAATAGCCAACAATGCGGGCACCAGTGTCAGACTAGCTATAAACATGATCAGGATCGACAAACTGAAAGGCACGGCAAAACGTTGATATGCCCCGTACTGAGCCAGCAGCAGCGCGAATAGAGACAATACAACCGTGAAGCCGCTCATCGCAATAGCGCCTGATGAGCTGGTAATCGCCTGAAACAAAGCCTTGCGTTTATCGGGCTCGTGCCATAACAGCTGGCGGAATCGCGAGATCAGGAACAAGCAATAATCCGTACCCGCTCCAAAGAGCAGCACGGTCATAATGGCGATGGACTGGGAATCCACCGTGATCCAGCCTTGATCCGCCATGAAGCCGAGAATCGGGCTTGTTACCATATACGCAAAGCCGACCGCAACCAAAGGAATGAGGGCAAGAATCGGCGAACGGTATATTAGCAGCAGCAATATCAGAACAAGAAGCACGGTTGCAATCATGAGCGATACGTCGGCATCCTCGAACAAACCGGTCGCATCAATAGAAATTCCCACCGGTCCCGTCACGCGTGCGCTGATTCCATCTCCGCTCTGGACGGCAGCCTGAAACGGATTGCTGCCCAGCAATTGTTCCGACCGCTTCTCCAGCTCGGCCGTTCCTTCCTTAAGCTGGTCCGTCTCCTGATTTTCTTCAAAAAATACAGGCATCACCAGCGTGCTCTGATCCTCAGATAACTGGGCGCTTAAGGCTTGCGGAGGCAGCTGATGGAAAGGAACTACGAACGTCTGATACGGGAGCGGATCGGACTCAAGGCTTGCCGTCAATTCCTGCAGCTTGGTCAGATCCTCTTCGTTTAAGCCGTTTTCTTTATGCCATACGACGAGTGCCGGCACGCCGCCATTGCTCGGAAATTCCTTGTCGGCCATCGCTTCCGCTACGACGGACGGAACATCCTCCTTCAGATTGGCGGCATTGTTATCCTCTTTATCTCCCACAGCCGGCCATAGCAAATTCAACGCCAGCGCGATGAGTATCCATACACAGAGCGTGACCCATTTGCTTCGCTTTCCCGCTACCCATTTTCCGTAATTCGGTCCTGATCCGTGCATATGCAGATCCTCTCCATTCCTACGTAGTCTTTATACTCCATCATGATTCTTCCTTCGTAAACCTTGATATTTCAACATTGCAAATTAATTATATATACCGGTAGGTTAATTTTCAATATTTATTTTGAAAATGCGCCCCTCATGTCTTACACTATACACAGGAGGTCATCATGACAAAAATACGTAACCCCCGAAATCCCGGACGTCCCAAAGCAGCTGCCGATCAGATTCCCATCCAGGAAACGATTCTCTGGACCGCCTCCAAGTTGTTCATGGAGAATGGCTACGAGTCCGTATCGTTGCAGCAGATCGCGAAGGCTTGCCAAGTGACCAAGGCTTCCATCTATTATCATTTCACAAGTAAACCCGAGCTGTTTAAAATAGCGGTAACCACGATTCTAGATAAAGCTTATGCTTCTACACATCGCTTTTTGCAGGAAGCCGATACCCTAGAGTCAGGATTGATCCGGGTAGCCGAAGCGAAGATTGCCAAGCCTCATGCCGAAATGGAGACCATGATGCGGGAAGCGGAGCCTTTCTTGTCTAAGGAGCAAATGGCCGCTATCCGTGAGGCGGAACAGCGGATTCATGAAGTCCTTGCCGAACAGATTCATCAAGCCATGCAATCCGGCGAGCTTCGGGAAGGGAACGCCTTGCTGATGGCACAGGCTTTCTCGGCCATGCTGATGCTGGGCAATCGTGAAGACACTCGAAGCGGTTATGCCAGCTCCCGTGATATGGCAGTGGACATCGTTGATTTATTCCTGCATGGAGCTGTAAGACCTGCCAATGAAAATATCGATGTGTAATTCCAAGCTCAGTATGACCGGGCAAATTTCTTGGCGAGAAGAGTTTCAACGATTACAACCAAAAAGAACGGAGGTCCGTTGATGACCTCCGTTCTTTTTGGTGCCTGTTTAGATTTCATTCCAGAAAGCAACGTCTTCCAGCGGCAATCTTACCGTCGGCCGGCCTGGGGCGGCTGCTTTCCCGATGGCGATCAGCATCACGCTCCGGTAATGGGAAGGAATATGGAACTCCTCCACAAACCGAACCTTGTTATATCCGCCCATCGGAACGGTATCGTATCCTCTGGCGCGAGCGCTCAGCATCAGCTGCATGGAGATCAGTCCGGCATCCACGTCCACGATGCTTTCCTTTATGGACGGATCCAGGTTCGCATACATATTTTCGGCCGTATGAATGAAGCGCTGCTTCACCTCTTCGGTCATATAACCGGCTTCTTCAGACATGGAATAAATCTTCTCGCCCTTCTCATACCATTTCAGATCGCCCAATACGGCAATGACGGCCGAGGCTTGAAGAACATGCTCCTGATTGTTGGCAATCGGATGCAGCTTCTTCAAGAGGTCCGCATCATCGATCACAAGAAAACGCCATGGCTGCAGGTTGCTTGAAGAAGGCGCCAGTGTAGCATCCTTCAAGATCGCTTCCATCTCTTCTCTTGGAATCTTCACCGATGGGTCGTATTGACGAACCGAGTGGCGTTCCTGAATCACCGTTTGAAAATCGGGTTTTGTTGTCATTGTTGTAGACATGGTTATCCCTCCAAATTTATATTGTGCAATATTTTGCACAGTTTATATCGCGGCTTAACTGTGTTGTTTAATGCACAGTATAAAGCACACCTAATTTCTTTGTCAACCCAATTTAGAAGGGTTCATTGAGCGATGTCCGCAATCGTGCGCGACTCCAGTATTTTCAAGGTGCTCTCCTCAATCTCGGACAAGATTCCGGCAAAGGACTCCTTGATTTCCTCGGCAAAACAATGCCCCGCTGCGGCGTCCAGCATGCTTTCGCTAATCGAGCTGTGAACCTGAAGTATCGAGTATACTTCAGCCAGCGAAATATCGCGGGCGTTCTTCCTCAGACGGTATCCCCCGTCCCTTCCTTCGCGCGATTCAATCAGATCGGCTTGAGCAAGTGTTTTCAGCACGCGCCGAATCAACGTCGACTCCGAGTGGAGATACGATGCGATATCGCCGCTAGAACACTTCCCGGAGTGACGCTCAAGGGTCACAAGCGCTTGCACGGCAATACTGAAGGTTTTATAGGTGGACGGGCAGGCCATTGTCGATTTTTTGGAGGCCGCTTCTTTATTTACGCTCATGATTCCTACCCCCTTTTATGAATAAAAAGCCTTGAATGGGTACTCACCGGCAGTAGCAGATGTTCCATCCAGCTTTTCATTATTGTAACGTAAACCTGACACTCCTTCAAGAACATAAGGGCCGCTGCTTAATGGCCCTCGTCCTCGACCAGCGCTTGCGACTCAAACAAATTCGCCTCCCGGTAATTCACGTCCATTCTAAGCTGGCTTGCCTGCGTCCGGTCGATATCGCCTTGCTCGAACATGCTCTGAATCTCGTTACGCTCGGATTGAATCGCTTTAAGCTCCAGTTCCATGCGTTCACTGCTCAGCTTCTGTTTTCTTCGGCTCCAAACGCGATCGTTCTGGAGAAAATGCTCCATTGCACGATAATCCGCGATCACCGCTTGCAAGATTTCCTTCTTCTCCGCCGGCTTCACCGCTTGAATCTCGCCGATCGCCGCGCGAATGGCCTCGAGCTTCAACGCCTTATACTGGTCCCAATCCGGATGATCCGGAGACATCGGCACTTCTTTGGGCTCGTTGTTTGTCAGCAATCGCTTCAAATTCTGCCATAATGTTCTCATCAACAGCTTGATTTTGTATCGGCTGGCAAGCAGCATCTCGACTCTGTCAAGCGAGGATAGGAACAGCTCGGCTGCTCGCGTTGAGGCTTTATGTTCCTTAAGCCATGCTTCGGCAACGCTTCGCTCCGCCGCCAGGCCGATTTTTCTAACTGCGATCGTGGCTTCCCAGAACTGCTTCATGTCGCTCTTATCCGTGATATGAGATTGCTGAAGCCGCTTGGTATACGCATAGATGAGCTGGACCGCCTCTTCCTTGTTCTCGTCGGTCATTTCTTCCCGTACGGTGCGAAGACCCGCCTGCAGCATTTGAATCCGTGCTTCTTTTCCATGATCGATCATCGTCGCCGAATCGGCATGTTTCTCCCGGGTTAACAGCGGGAGCAGGACACTCGCGATCACCAGAGTTAAGAGAATGACGCCCGCACAGATAAACAGCATCAAGCTTCGCTCCGGAAAAGGACGGTTGTCCGCCAGAGTCAGCGGAATGGAGAAGGCCGCTGCCAGCGTCAATGCTCCCCTAACGCCCGAGAGGGCCGTCAGCAGGGAAGATTTGAACTGACGGTTCGTTGATACCCATACCCATGCGAATCGCAGCAATATCAGCACAGCCGTTATCAGTAATATGTAACCGACGACTTGTCCGTTATTATAGGCAGGGTCGCTCCATATTTGATTTACGACGCCCGGAATTTCATGCCCCAGCAGAATGAACACTAATCCGTTTAGCGTAAAGAGAATGACGGACCAGGTGCTGTCCGATACCACTCTGAGCTTGATGGACGCCGAGCGCATGCGGTCCCTCTCTACTGCGTGGGTGACGCCCGCGGCAACGACGGCCAGAATCCCGGATACATGAAACTCCTCGGCTATGAGGTAAATGATGAACGGCGTCAGGATGATGATCAGCATATGAAGAGTGACGTCCTCCATACCGAGCCGGCGCAGCAGCATTCTGAACCAGATCACAAGAAAACCCAGCAATGCACCGATGACGATTCCTCCGACCGCGATAACCAAAAAACTGCCGATGGCCTTCGTCAGGGAGAAATAACCCGTCACTGTTGCTGCAATCGCAAAGTTGAATGCAACCAAACCGGATGCATCATTCATAAGCGCTTCGCCTTCAAGCAAATGCATGATTTTACCCGGCAGCTTCACTCTTCCCGACAAGGAGCCTACCGCTACCGCGTCCGTAGGCGACAGTATCGCTGCCAGGGCGAAGGCCGCCGATAACGGGATTGCCGGAATGAGCCAGTGAATGAAAGGCCCCGCGATCAAGACCGTAGCAAATACGAGACCCAGCGCCAGCAGCAGGATGTATGATCTCAGCTTCCATAATTCGTCGCGCGGGGTCAGCTTTCCATCATTGAACAAGAGCGGTGCGATGAACAAAACCATGAACAATTCGGGATTCAGCGGCACATGATGAAAACCTTGGACATAGGCCACCCCGATTCCGAGGGCGATCTGGATCAGCGGGACCGGAATGAACGGCAGAAATCGATGGATCATATTGGATATCGCGATCAAAACCAGAAAAATAAGGACCATTAAAAATATTTCCACCCTGCATTCGCTCCTTTCCGAGGGGATTCATTCTATGTAACATTCACTGCCTTTCAATAGACGGGTTTAGGTTGTGTAGAATACCGATGGTTTATTAATGACGCGCTAAAGTTTCAGCCTTTTGCGCGGATCATAAAAAGGCCCCCTAAAGAGTGTCCTTTAGGAAGCCTATTAAGCCTGCCGTTTCGTATTAATAAGCAGTCCAGCCGGCATCGGCTGTAACGACGGTGCCGTTGACAAAGCTGGCTTCATCCGAAGCGAGGAACAATACGACCTTCGCGACCTCTTCCGGTTCGCCCGCGCGTGGGTTCAGGTTCATGCCGGCCATGGCTCGTTCCATGCCGAACGAATTCGGCGCGTTAATGGTGGTGCCGATATTGGTGCTGACGCCGCCCGGAGCAACGGCATTACAGCGGATGCCCTGCGTCGCATACTGGAAGCCGACATTTTTGGTCAAGCCGACCACGGCATGTTTGGCCGCCGTATACGAAGCGCCTGCTCTGGACCCCATCAGTCCACCGGCAGAAGCTATGTTCACAATGACTCCGCTTTTCTTCTCCAAGAAGATCGGCAATGCTTTACGAATGGTTCTCATCGGCCCCGTTGCGTTGATGGCAAATACGCGCTCCCACAGCTCATCCGTCACGTCCGCTGCCGGTACGAAATTGTCCATGATGCCGGCATTGTTGATCAAGATATCAAGCGTTCCGTATTCTTCAACGGTGGCGTCAACCAGCTGCTGCACTTCTTCTTCCTTGGCAACATTCGCGGCCACAGCCAAGGCCGTGCCGCCATTCGCTTCGATTCCGTCCACAACGGCTTGCGCCGCCTCAAGCCGAAGGTCGGACACCACCACTTTTGCGCCTTCAGCAGCAAACAATTCTGCCGTCGCTTTTCCCATTCCGGAAGCAGCCCCGGTTACAATCGCAACTTTACCAGATAATCTCATGCTTCATACCCCCATTATTCGTCATTGATCATATTTCAGAATCAGGCACAATATATCAACAGCTGTTCAATACCAGACATATGTCAAATCTAGTATAATCAAAGTATGATATACGTCACAATCATTAAAAAACGTAAAAGTGTACGTTAACGAACAAATTGCAGGGATCTGTTTATATTTGAAACAATTAAATTCGTTATATTTTCACCGAAAGGACCCTTGCCTATGCAAACGAACAAAAAAAGAACCGACCGGCGCATCGTCCGCAGCAAAGAGGCTTTAAAGCAATCGCTGCTGTCGCTGCTCTCGCAAAAAAGCTTCTCCAGCATTTCCATCACGGAAATCGTTGAATCGGCCAATTACAATCGAGGTACCTTCTATACCCACTATGACAACAAAGAGGCTCTTCTGGATGATATCCTGACCCCCCTCATGGAGGAGCTGATCGCTTCATTTAGAGCTCCATACGGTGATGTCGACGTTTTTCATATCGATGAGCTGCCTGCGAACGCGGTCAAAATATTCGATCATATCCATCAAAATGCCAGCGTTTATACGTCCCTGTTCAAAAGCGATGTGCTGCCGCTGGTCCGGGATAAAATGTTCACCGCCTTAAAGCAAATCGCCTTGGAGGATTTGGATTATCCGAGCGAGGAGCTCAACCATGAACTTCTCATCATTTATAATATGAACGCCCTAATCGGCCTGGTATTCCACTGGATCGAGAACAATTTCCATTATTCCGTCCCTTATATGAGGGATCAGCTGATTCTTATGATCAACTGGAGGCCGAGAAGCGTTAGGACGCAGATCAAGCGGACGGACCATGCCTGACATCGGAGAGCGGATATGTTAGCCATCGGCCGCCCATTGCTGGAACATGCAATTTCGGTAAAAAATGCTGAACTTAGTTTAATGACTGCGAACTCAAGCAACATAGTCGTTAACTTGCGCAATTCAATAGAAAAGCCAAAGGCCGTCTCCAAAGGGAGGTTTGGAACTCCCTCGAAGACGGCCTATTCTTGAATGCCGATCCATTTTGCACCAGAACCAATTTGCCGATCCTCCTCAATAAACCGTGATCAAACGCCCCCATTGCTGTAGCAAACGGACGGGAGGCTATGAGTACCGGCAGGATCGAAACATTTTATGCCGACGGCAGGGCCGTCGATTGGCGGACGATCAGCTCCGGGGGGAGCACAATTCGCCGGGCAGGATCTCCCTTGCCGGACAGCCCCCTTACCACAAGATCAACCGCCATGCGTCCCATTTGCTCGATCGGCTGGGCAATAACGGTCAGCAGCGGATCGGTTACGCTGGCCAGAATCGTATCGTCAAAGCTGACGACCGAACAATCCTCCGGTACGCGCAGACCGAGCTCGCGGGCCGCCCGAAGGGCACCGATCGCCAGCAGGTCGTTGCAGCAGAACAGTGCCGTGGGTCGTACCGCTAGCTCCAGCATGGCTTTGGCTCGTCGGTAACCATCCTCGATCTTATGGTCACAGGCCGCAATACAGTCGGGGGACAGCTCCAAACCGTACGAGGCGGCGGCTTCAACAAACCCCCTTACCCGCTCGCTGCTGCTTGTCACCCGCTCATTCTCAGCAAGCACTGCGAGTCTGCGATGACCTAAATGTAACAGATGCTCGGCAGCCAGCCGTCCTCCTTCCAGGTCATGAACCCGGACGCTGCTGGCATCAAGCGCAGGATTGTCCCGGGCAATAAGCGCTATCTCGAGCGAATGCTCTTGAAGCGGCTTAAGCAGCTCGCCATGGGATATACCCGTCCCGATAATCACGCCATCCACCTGCTTCTGCCTCAACAGATTAACGTAGCGCTTTACTTTCTCTTCTTGGTTGTCCGTGCTGCAGATGATCACGCTGTAACCGAGCTGATGTCCTTGATCCTCGACGGAGCGAGCAATCTCCGCAAAAAACGGGTTGGAGATATCGGGAACGAGCAATCCAAGAGTGAAGGTTCTTTTGCCGGCGAGGGCGGAAGCAATCGCGTTCGGCCGATAGTTCAGGCGCTTCATGATATCCAGAATTTCCTCACGCCGTTCGCGGCTGATCTTGCCCTTGCCGTTGATGACATGAGAAACGGTGGCAATGGAGACGCCGGCTTCGCGCGCAACGTCATAAATAGTCGCTCTTATCATCCCTTGTGCTCCATTTGTTTAATTTTGGAATTTCAATTTATTATGCGCCTTCCTCTCTTTTAGCGCAAGGCCGATTTGTTTTTAATGCCGCCTGCAGACATTCAACTAAGGTTCGTGATCCAAGAACCCTTGCTTGGATCTTACCCGACTTTATCTCATCAGCCAGTCATGATCCTGGTCGTTGCGAAATTTCCATATTCGCTTCGGACCTGCCATGACGTTCAGGTAATACACGTCATAACCCGGAGGGGCTGAGACCGGATGGTAGCCTTCGGGCACCATCACGGCCTCGCCGTCTTTGACCGCCATCGTTTCGTTCAGCGACCGGTCATCCGTGTAGACCCGCTGCACGGCAAACCCCTGCTCCGGCTCAATCCGGAAATAGTAGGTTTCCTCCAGCAGCGACTCCTCCGGCAGCTCGTCGCGGTCATGCTTGTGAGGCGGGTAACTGGACCAGTTGCCTCCATCCGTAAACACCTCGACCACCAGCAAACTGTCGGCCGGATTTTGCTCCGGCAAAATATTGTGCACCAGACGCGACATGCTTCCGCTGCCCCGGTTCTCGACGCCCACATCCTGCGGCTCAATCAAACGTGCCCGATGATTCCCTTGGCCCGGGGCAAGGCACACCGCCAGCTCCATTTCAGTAAGAGCCTTGACCTCATACTGCTGTTGCGAAGGCACATACACGGTATAGGGGGGCGTCTTCTCAAACACGCTCATGCGTTTGCCAATGTTGTCCCAGCTATCTCCCCCGGCCTTTACGTCGGCCCGCCCCGACAGTAGGACAAGGGCCGCCT
>NZ_AEXS01000122.1:0-7633 GCF_000204455.1 Paenibacillus sp. HGF5
GACTGAATCAGGAGGCGCTCTCATGCAAAATCAACGGAACCTCCATCGCCGACTGCGCTCGGATGCAGGTCAATGAGCTGATCGTTTTTTTGGAAAGCATCGAGGATCCCGCGGCGGCAACCATCGTGGACACCTGCATAACCCGGCTGCAGCAGCTGCTTCTGGTCGGGATCGGTTACCTTACGATGGACCGGGAAACCGCAACCCTGTCCGGCGGCGAATCCCAGCGCATCAAAATGGTGCGCCAGCTGGGGAGCAGCTTGACGGATCTAACGTATATTTTTGACGAGCCCAGCATCGGCCTCCATCCTCACGATGTGCATAACATGAACCGCCTGCTGCTGCAGCTTCGGGACAAGGGAAATACGGTCATCATCGTGGAGCACGACCCGGACGTCATCCGGATTGCAGACCATATCATAGATATGGGACCGCGAGCCGGCCTAGCCGGCGGCACCATCGTATATGAGGGGAATTGGGAGGGTTTGCGGCACGCCGATACCCTGACGGGAAAATGCCTCCGTCAGCGCGCCCGGTTAAAGTCCGAGGTCCGCGAGCCGACCGGATGGCTGCATATTAGGGACGCCACCCTTCACAACCTGAAGCAGGTGTCCGTGAGCATTCCGACCGGGGTGCTGACGGCGGTAACAGGCGTCGCGGGGTCAGGCAAAAGCACGCTCATCAACCAGGTGCTGCCTGGCGTTTATCCGGAGGCCGTCATTATCAATCAGGACATGATTCAGGCGTCCAGCCGTTCCAATCTCGCGACGTTTACCGGCATATTTGACGATATCCGCAAGTTATTCGCCGGGGAGAATCGGGTGGGCCCTTCCCTTTTCAGCTTTAATGCCAAGGGAGCCTGTCCGGAATGTAACGGCTCCGGCACGATCACGATGGATTTAGCCTTCATGGACAGCCTGGTTAGCGTTTGCGAGGCTTGCCAGGGTCGCCGCTTTCATGATGACGTCCTGCAATATCACCTTCGAGGCAGCAGCATCAGCGACGTGCTCGCCATGACGACCGATGAAGCGCTGGATTTTTTTCACGGAGCCCGGCATCCTGGCCGCGCTTCTGCGCATTCAGCAGGTCGGACTGGGTTACTTGACGCTCGGTCAGCCCTTAAGCACGCTGTCGGGAGGAGAGCGGCAGCGGGTGAAACTGGCGGCCGAGCTCGATCATTCAGGTGAGATTTACGTGCTCGACGAGCCCTCGACCGGACTCCATCTGTCCGATTGCGAGCGACTGATGTCCATCATCAACCGGCTTGTCGCACAGGACAGCACGGTCATTGTGATCGAGCATAACCTGGATATCATCAGCCAGGCGGATTGGATTATCGACATGGGACCCGGCGCGGGACAAGACGGCGGGAACATCCTGTTCTGCGGCAAACCGGCCGAGCTGCTGGAGAGCCCGCGTTCCGTGACGGCCAATTATTTGCGGCAGTTTCGTGCTTAGTCCTCAAGTAGCTTTAGGGCTATAGCGGATGTCAAACAAGACCCCGAGCACGCCTCCTTCCAGGGGCTCGGGGTCTTGTTGTGTTTTGCTGTATAAGGCAGGATCGCAGCCTATTCCAAAATAACGGTCGTATACGGCGGCAGCGTTAAACTGCTGCCATCCAATGCCGCGCTGTCGTCGGTGGTTCTCGCCAATGACCGGAAATCCGCAGATCCGTTCTTCGATGCTAGGTCCACGATCTGCTCCGCGCCTGACAGGTTATGAACCACTAAGGCCCCGCTCTCGTTTGTCCGGCGGATATAAGCCATCACTTGCTGGTTCCCTGACGCATAAGATTCAATCGTGCCGCTGTTCAGGGCAGGCATCTCATTCCGCCACCGGATCAGCGTGCGATAGCGGGACAGCAGGGAATTCTCGTCTCCGGTCTGCTGCTCTACGCCTTGCACCTGATCGCCGCGGTTATGCGTAAGCGGCTCCCAGGTCGTCTGTCCCTTATCTCTGCCCGTATTGGACCAGATCATCGGCTCCCGGATTTGCTCGTCCGGCTTCGCTCCCTTCATCCCGATCTCTTCGCCGTAATAGATAAACGGATGGCCCGGCATCGTCAGCAGAATGCCGGCAGCCATCTTGGCGTGGTTTACGTCATCCTTCAGCTGGGACATGACACGGTTCATGTCATGATTCGTCAGGAAGGTAGCATCCGTAAACTTGCCGTCCGATACCTGGCTGAACAAGCCATATGTCCGCTCCAGGGTGAAGGCCAGGTTGTTATCCTTCTCGTTCATGGCGGCACCGAGGATGCTCTCGCCCAAGCCGAAATTGAATCCGGAATCAAATGCATTCTCCAAATACGGCGCGATGACCGCAGCGGAATTATCCCAAATCTCCCCGACGATATAAGCCTCCGGGTTCACTTCATTCATGCCGGCGCGGAATTCCTGCCACCAAGCCGTATTCTTGGCCGTGGTCGCCTCTCCCTTATCGGACATCAGATCCTCGTAAATATGCTTGGCTGCATCGATCCGGAAGCCGTCGACGCCCAGCTCCAGCCAGAACTTCCCGATATCCTTCATCTCCTCGCGGACCTTGGGATTATCGAAGTTCAGATCCGGCATTCCGCCCCAGAACGTGCCCATGTAATGCGCCCCGTTCATCTCATGCCAAGGGGAGCCGCTTCCCGCCGCGCTGGATCCGGAAGGCGTTTTCCCTTGATCCTCGGCCCAGATGTACCAATCCCGGGTGCCCGAGGCCTTGTCTTTCGCAGCCTGCTGAAACCAAGCATGCTCCGTGCTTGTGTGATTGACCACCAGATCCATAATGATCTTGATCCCGCGCTTATCCGCTTCGGCAAGCAGCGTCTTAAAGTCATCCAGCGTCCCGTAATCCGGGTGAATGGAACGGTAGTCGGTCACATCATAGCCGTGATAGCTCGGCGAAGGATGGATCGGCATCAGCCAAATCCCCGTCACGCCAAGATCCTCCGAGGATTCCGGATTTCCGTCATTCAAATAATCCAGCTTCTCAATGACCCCTTGCAAGTCACCGATCCCATCCCCATCGGAATCATAGAATGAACGCACGAAAATTTCATAATAGACGTCGGAAGGCTGCTCATCCACCTCTGTTTTCCCTTCTGGCGCAGGCGCTTTCGTATCCGGCTGTTTCGATTCCGAAGCCGCCGGCGGCTTCGCTTCCTCTTCAGGCGTAACCGCGGTGCCGCTGCAGCCTGCAAGCAGGCTTCCCGTAAGCGCAAAAGCCATAAGCCATATCGGCAGAGCCCTGCGTCTTCCCCATGTATTCCGTATCACGCTGTTTCCCCCTCTTCGCTTACACAGCTGATATTCATCGAGTCATTCCGCTTATGTACTGTACAGTATTTTCATGTATAATCAGAAAGCGCAAACGTTTGAATTAAAAAGCACCAGAGATTTCCAATAAAACGGTTACATAATAGGGTCTGGCTTTAATTCCATCTTCGCCGGTTGATAACGGCCTGTTTTTGATCCCACTCTATCATAACCCACACTTTCGTTTTGTTAAATCGTTTGCACAATGCCATTTTAAGTTGTTTTCCGGTTTTTTCGGGCCATAATACCGGCCTTTCTTCCGTTTTCTAATCCTTGCTTCTTTTTTGATGCATTTGTGAAATAATTGCGTTGGACTGACTTGGATACGTATTTACAAGCCTATCGATTAACGTTAATATAGCAGTGTGAAACCGTTTAACATACCGGATCAATATGCCTTTAGATCAATAGGTATCCACGTATACACAGGGCCTGACAGACCCACAATTTAATAAAGAGGAACGGTCGGCGAACAGCGGAAAGTTACTCTTGTGAAATAAGGGAGACTCCAGTAGTCGCTTTCTTATTTTCAAAAAAACGCAAACGGTTCCACTGGAGGTCCTATTATGTCAGTAACGATAAAAGATGTCGCAAAACGAGCGGGCGTATCCCCCTCCACCGTCTCTCGGGTGCTTTCCAATCATCCAAGAATCAGCCGCGAAACCTCGCGCAAGGTGAAAGAGATCATGGAGGAAATGGGCTACCATCCCAATATTATGGCCAAGAGCCTTGTTTCCAAAACGACAGAAAGCATATGCGTCATTCTGCCGAAACCCGCGGAGGAATTGTTCCTCAACTTATTCTTCATGGAGCTGATCCGCGGTATCGTCACCCAAGCGAACCGTTCCGGATACGATGTCGTCCTCAGTTCGGGCGGCAACGAGAAAGAGGAAGTCGAAGCGGTATCCCGCCTTCTTAACGGCCGCCGCGTCGACGGCGCCATCTTGCTTTACTCCAGGCAGGACGACCAGGTCGTTGATTTTCTGAAATCGAACAACTACCCGTTCGTGCTGGTCGGCCGGAGCGAGAAATATCCTGACCTGTTATCGGTCGATACCGATAATGTGCAGGCGGCCTATGATGCAACCAAGCATTTGATCTCGCTTGGGCATCAGCGGATAGGATTTGTCAGCGGGCCGCCAAACCTGATCGTATCCCAGGACCGGATGAAGGGCTACGGAAAGGCACTTGCCGATGCAGGCCTTGAAATGAGAAAAGAATGGATTGTGGAAGGCGAGTTCCTGCAGGAGAGCGGCTATCGCGCCATGTCCTTTTTCATGAACCTGCCCGAGCGGCCGACGGCCCTTGTCATTGTCGACGACATTGTCTCTTTCGGCGTGGTTCGCGGACTGCACGAGCTGGGGTATAAAGTTCCCCAGGACGTATCGATCATCAGTTTCAACAACATCTCATTGACCGAACTATCGACACCGCCGCTGAGCAGCGTTGACATCGGCATCTATAACCTGGGTTATACCGCTTCGCAGGCATTGATCCAGACCATTCGCAACGATGACAACACGATCCTGCCGCACCGCTATATCATTCCGCATCGATTGATGATCCGCGAATCCTCAATGTTTTCGCCGCCGAAATCTTGAGTGTCGACGAATATGCGGAGCATAGCAAGAAGTACTTCAAAATAAAGAAGCATCCTGGTGCTTCCTTTATTTTTGCAGCTTGGTTCAAACGTTTGCACTAATTCATTAAGGAGGATGATCATGTCAACCCTATCCGCTTGTTTATTCGATCTAGACGGCGTGCTGGTGGATACCGCCAAGTATCACTACATTGCCTGGAAGCGTCTTGCCGGAGAGCTTGGCTTTGAATTCACGGAGCAGGACAACGAACGCCTGAAGGGTGTTAGCCGCATGGCTTCCCTCGATATTCTGCTTGAGGTTGGCGGAGTATCGCTGGATGAAAACGCGAAGCTGGCGCTGGCTGAGAAGAAGAATGCTTGGTATGTCGAGTATATTTCCAACATGGACGAATCCGAGATTTTGCCTGGAGCCCTTGAATTTATCCAAGCTTTGAAGGACCGCGGCATCAAGGTTGCGCTGGGCTCCGCCAGCAAGAACGCGATGCTGATCCTGAACAATACCGGCCTGACGCCTTACTTCGACGCTATCATCGATGGAACGAAGACCAGCCAAGCGAAGCCGGATCCCGAGGTATTTACGCTGGGAGCTCGCGAGCTTGGCGCCCAGCCTGACGCCTGCGTCGTCTTCGAGGATGCCGAGGCCGGAATCGAAGCCGCCATCCGCGCGGGAATGCGCAGCGTCGGCATCGGTTCGCCCGAAACCTTGGGGCGCGCCAACCTCGTCCTTCCTTCCCTGGAAGAGTTAACGGTGGACCGACTGCTGGAGTTATAAGCGTGTGAGCACATGCGTTTACAGCATTCAGCAGCATCATCCCATATAGATATGCAACCATTTTTCCTAAACCTAAAGGAGCCGATGATTGTGAAACAATATTTAAAACTTGATGAATGGTCAATTATTGAAGAGGGCTTTGATCCTCACACGCATGAAATTTCGGAGAGTATCTTCAGTATCGGTAACGGATTCATGGGCCAACGCGCCAACTTCGAGGAGTCCTACAGCGGTTCCTCCCTGCAGGGCAGTTACATGGCCGGGGTGTATTATCCGGATAAAACCCGCGTAGGCTGGTGGAAGAACGGTTATCCTGAATATTTCGCCAAAGTGCTGAACAGCACCAACTGGATCGGCATCGGCATTGATATCGACGGCACGCCGCTGGATTTGGCCAAATGCACGGTGAAGGATTTTGTGCGCGAGCTGAATATGAAGGAAGGCTTCCTCTCCCGCCGCTTCACCGCTGTCATGGAAGACGGCAAGGAGCTCCAGGTCGAGGCCGTTCGCTTTGTCAGCATTGTACGCCACGAGATCGGTGCCATCCGATATGCCGTAACGCCGCTTAATTTTGCTGGAGAGCTTACGGTCACGCCTTATCTCGATGGCGATGTGAAGAACAAAGACTCCAACTATGACGAGAAGTTCTGGCTGGAGGTATTCAAGGAAGCCGCGCAAGGCTCGGCCGCATTGACCGTAAAAACCAAAAAACTCGATTTCCATGTTACCTCCGTCATGTCTTATCACATCCTTAAGAACGGCGAGAAGCTGGATCTTCAGGCCGAGCTGATCGAAAAAGAGAAATATGCCGCGAACCGCGTAAGCATACCCGTATCCGAAGGCGAAGCCGTCACCATTTATAAATACGTGGCCAACGTCACTTCCCGCAATCATGGATTCGGCGAGCTGGTGGAAGCAGCGCGTGCCGTGCTGGAACCGGCGGTGGAGACCGGATTTGAGCAGTTGCTGAAGGAGCAGGCGGATTCCTGGGGCGACAAATGGAAGGAAAGCGATATCGTCATCGAAGGCGATGTGGCGGCCCAGCAAGCGATCCGCTTCAACATTTTCCAGCTGAACCAAACCTACAGCGGCGAAGACGACCGCCTGAACATCGGGCCAAAGGGCTTTACCGGGGAAAAATATGGCGGCAGCACCTACTGGGATACCGAGGCTTATTGCCTGCCGTTCTATCTGAGCACCGCGGATGCCAGCATCTCGCGCAACCTGCTGATCTATCGTTATAAGCACCTGGAAAAAGCGAAGGAAAATGCCAGAAAGCTCGGCTTCACCAAAGGGGCCCTCTATCCTATGGTGACGATGAACGGCGAGGAATGCCATAACGAGTGGGAGATTACGTTTGAAGAAATCCACCGTAACGGCGCGATTGCCTATGCCATCTATAACTATGTCAACTATACCGGCGACTTCTCTTACCTCGGCCAATACGGTCTGGAAGTGCTCGTGGAAATCTCCCGTTTCTGGGAAGAACGCGTGAATTACGTGCCGGCGAAGGACCAGTATATGATGCTCGGCGTTACCGGCCCGAACGAGTACGAGAACAACGTCAACAACAACTGGTATACGAACCGAATTGCCAGCTGGACGATGGAATACACGCTCGACGTGCTCGAGTATTTGAAAGAGAATGAGAATTCCCGCTATGCCGAGCTTACGGCGAAGCTTGCCCTGCAGGATGCAGAAACGGCCAAATGGCAGGATATCATCAGCAAAATGTACTACCCGGTAGACGAGGAACTCGGCGTCTTCCTGCAGCAGGACGGTTTCCTTAACAAGGAGCTGGTTCCGGTGAAGGAATTGGACCCTGCCCACCTGCCGCTGAACCAGAACTGGTCCTGGGACCGCATTCTGCGTTCGGTGTACATTAAGCAGGCCGACGTGCTGCAAGGATTGTTCTTCCTTGGCGACCGGTACGATCTGGCTACGAAAAACGCAACT
>NZ_AEXS01000121.1:0-22903 GCF_000204455.1 Paenibacillus sp. HGF5
CAATCCTGCCCCAGAGCCGGAGAATCCAAGCCCTGTTAGCCCTGCACCAGAACCGGAGAATCCAGGCCCTGCTAACCCTGTTCCAGAGCCAGTAAATCCAGGCCCTGTCAGCCCTGTTCCTGACCAGCCTGGTAATTCCGAGCCTGGCAGCGTCAACAATGGGAATAACAACGACAACGTGTCTGATGTAAGCGACTTGGCCGATAAGGGTTCGGGTAATGGAATTAACGAGCTGGACGATGCTCCGAAAACCGGGGACAACAGCGTATCGCCATTCTTCTATCTGGCTCTGGCGCTGATGTCCTTGATGACGATCGTGCTCTGTCTACTCGGTAACAAGAAGAAAGCGCACATCCAGTAGACCGGAAAGGCGGTAAGAAAATGAGCAAAACCAAAAAAATTCTTATCGCCGTTTCTTTCCTTGTATTGGTATTTTCGCTCGTCAATTTTTTCGCGAGCTCTCTTGCGGGATTATGTGGAGCAGCAGAAAATCGAAGAGCTGGCAACTGCTTGGGAGGAAGGGTCGGACAAAGGCGGAGGGGCTGCATCCCCCTCCGTTTTGTTCAATAAGGCGAATGAGCCGATCATGCTTCCCGAATTTCGAGAGCTTTACGAGAGGAACTCGGACATCGTCGGCTGGCTGAAGATGGACGGCACCCGAATTGAGTACCCGGTCATGCAGAATCCACAGGATGCGGATTACTATCTCAATCATGATTTCGATAAAAAGGAGAACAAAGGCGGCCTCCCCTTTTTGGACGCGCATAGCCGGACCAACGGTTCGGACATTTTGCTGATTCATGGCCATCACATGAAAAGCGGCTGGATGTTCAAAGATTTAATGAAGTACAAGAACGAAAGCTTTTACAAAGAGCATGCTGCGTTCCGGTTCAGCACGCTTTACGAACAGGAAGAGTATGAGATTGTTGCCGTCATTCTGTCACAAGTTTATCGCAAATCGGACGACGTTTTTAAATACTACCAGATTGAGAATGTAAGTACGCCCGCCGAGTTCGATTCGTATGTTCAGAACATCAAAAAACTCGCTCTATATGACACGGGCGTATCAGCCCGGTATGGCGACAAGCTTATTGTACTGTCCACGTGCGAGTACTCGACCGAAAACGGTCGGTTAGCGGTGGTCGCCCGAAAGCGTTCATGACGATGTTGAACCAGGAAATCAAGTTGTTTTATATCGCGTTCTCCCCTTGGAGGACGCGATTTTTTTAGGCTTCTTTTGATCCAGTTTAGGAGGCACCCGTTTAGATGGCCCTTATTTTTCGCCGATAGAGCCGTTAAGCTGAACCATATCACAAGTAACGGCGAAAAATATTGTTGTAAGTATAGAGATGAAGTCATGTAGTACTTGTGGAATGGTTGTTTTAGAGTTCAAGTGAAATTTTTAATTCGCCATATTTTCGCCCTGTTCCTGCTCAGCTAAATCAATGATAATTGAATTAATAAGTCTACATATGGCACAAGCCAATTCGAAATAATTAAGGGCGGGGAAGTAAAGTGGGGAAAAATTATACAATCTTGAATATGACTCGTATGTAACAGAGATTAACATTCATGGGTATAGATTTTACAGGGTCAATGATTACTGAAGAGAAGGCCGTTCAATTGCATCATTTGCTAAAGATATATTCAGAGGTTTCGATTTAGCCTAACGGTGGATCTCATCAAATAACTGCGCTTGAGTAAGGGGAAAGCCTCATTATTGCGGAAAGTGAAGAAACAAACAAATCTATCATCATTTAATAAAGAGATAATTGATGTGATTGATTACAGGTAATATAAAGTTCTCCTTGAAGTAATAATAAATGACGGAAAGCACGAACTTTCATTTAAAATGATCTGTGTTTTATTGAGAAAACGGTCCACGTAACTAATAACGATAACTGAATAGCCACAAGTTGAGATCACATAGATCAATTTAGACCTGGAGGACATAGGCAATGAATCAAATCGGAAGAATGATACAAACATTAAAGGTAATGGAAGAGGGTTTGGAAGTTAACCTAATGTTTTTCGATATTTCGATCATCTACAACTTTGATGATCTACTCTACTTCATTGTCGGAAATGATGAAGTGGAGGAACTTGGTGATTGTATTTGGATTCAAGTTGATAAAGAGCTTATTAAAGAGCAGTTAGAAGATTCGATTCAGCTAAAACAAGAATTGGGCAAGCAAAAGGACAGAGTTATTATTTCTGACAAACCACTTTTTTCTGGCCTTGATATACTTGCAAGAGTTAAAAGCTTTGTGGTTCCAACGAAAGAAGGTACAAAAAATATTAAGGGTTTCGAAGCTTTAACAGTTAATAGAAGTAAGGAAAGTGATAAGTGGAAGAGAGGTAACATGACCGTAGTTACGGACGATATTAGCTACATCGAGATAAATGATCGTTTGCGCCAGAGGATATCATCTGCATTGTTACCATATGCGGATACACCAGTGTTCAGTTATTTGCAGGACAAGATTACGAGACAATTTGTTGGTGTAGATGAGGAAAGACTGTTCATAATAGAATGTGAAAATTGTTCTAAGCTTGATGTGTATCATATTGTAGAACTAGTTAATAATATCTGCGATCCAAATCTATGCCGTCGCTGTGGTAAGACAAGATTTAATTCTTTGATGAATGTACCATTTAGTGAAACTATGTTGATTTATGCTTATTCACAATTAAGTTCATTGATGATTGATTATGTGCATGTTGAAAAAAAACCTCCAGAAAATTTATTAGCGGATGTTTTGCAATTTACAAGATTAGATCATAGAGTAGAGACGGGAGTGGCGCTTGAATATTTGCGGAATGTTCTGAAACCTATAATTCAGTCGAATAGGCTTGCTCTAATGAGAAAATTAAAAGATGCAACCAACAAGGCAAAACGTCATGTTACACAATTTAGTAAATTACTAATGGATATTGACAAAATGACTACATTGCAAAGTCTTCAATCGACAACGGATATAGCTCAAGTATACAAAGATATTGAATCCACCTTTGATCAGAAAATAGTGGGGTTCTATTTCCCACATCCGTTGATAAAGAACGATAATGCCGATCCTATTAATATTGAAGATGTATACAGACAAAAATTCACGAACGTAATTAATTTATATAAGGACTTATTTGATTTGACAGGTGATCATTTGCTTCTCTCTAATTTAGGGAAAATTATAAAAGGAGAACCTTTTAATCCTGATTACGTAACAAAAGAATTGTACGGAAAAGCACTTGTTGATAAAACAATAAAAAATGTAAAACGAACCGAACTGGAATTAATTGTAAAAGACACGTATGACTCTAAAATGAGAAATGCCATTGCACATCCAAGTAGGTTTGTTGATCCTGTTACCGGGGAAGTAACAGTATTTGATCGAGGCGAAGTGATTTACAAGATAGGTTGGAAAGAATTCTTGTCGGCAGTGGAAAAATTAGTGGATTTACATATGGAGCTAAATGGTGTTCGATATAGATTGGGTATGGAAAAAGATAAAAATTTCCTAGCGACAGGTGGAATACTGTCTTTTGAACCCGAAATATATGAAACTGAGAATGGGCAGCCAGTCCCTCACATAATAATAAATCAACTCTATTATTTCAAAGATTTCTCCCCAGTAGTGACTTGGTGGGCGGACAATCTAAAAGTCGAAATAATCATGCATGAAGGTGAACCGGGTATACGGTTCTCAATAAATAGAACAGAATCTTACTTTGGACCTTCACCCGCCATTCGGGAAAGCACATATGGACTTTCCGTACATGTCAAGGAATGGATGGGGATGGCTATAGAACAAAGAGAAGTACAAGTTACTCATAGATACTGTCACTATCCAGTGGACATTACTGAAAGAATAGACGAATTTAATTGGATACCAATCAACATTCCTGTAGATTCTTTGCATACTGAACTGGAATATTTCATTCAAATTATGAATAGCAGTGGTACTATTACGTTCAGTGCTGAAATGATAGAGCAGATGAAAAGATCAATAGTTCCTAAATAATTCATATGCATAGTAATTGAGTCTAAACGGCAGCCAGAGAGTGTCTCAAATGTAGCTTCTTTTAAAAAAGGGTAGTCAGAAAAATCAAAAAACGGACCGGGGAAAGGGAATGATCCTTATCCGGTCCGTTGATTTTTAATCCATTTAATACTTCTTCATCAGATTGTGGGTAAGTTAAAGCGCGATAGAAAGACAATGATATGTAGTTCATAATGTATCTATAAAAAGTTCCATCACAATCCGAAACAAAGAACGCTAAGTTTCCATAATGTTAGAGATTTAAATTGCAAGGTATTTCAATTGGATCAGGATAACAGGCTATAGATATCGTTTTTTGTTATGTACTTTGTTGTAACTCCCTTTTTGTAAGTGCTAAAATCAGCAGATTTAAGCTTATTTATAAGGATATCACGTATTGTTTGATCGCTCGGTCGAACAATTAGAACGCTATCAGATGATAAAAATTTCTCTTCATCCGTCTCAATTAGTGCAAATTCGCCGATTGACTTTCCAACCCTATTAACTACAATGTCACCGGCCTTTACATATTGCAATTTTGAGGTGTTTTGCTCTAAATATCTCATCTTTTCGAATCGAAGAGATCCATTAAATATTGTTCCAGTGTGTATGACAGGGAGGCCTGGGCCTTCTTTTTTCAATTGGTTACTTGAAATATTATTCCTTATTATTGAAATATCATTTGAGATTTTAGTACTACTGATGTCAGTCAATTGCCATAGTCCGTCTAGAATTTTTTTTCGTGAGATAGAACCTACTTTTTTAGTTATGTAATTTTGGTTCCCATCAATTGCCAGATACACTGTAGTATGTTTTTTTGAAGCCGATTTTTTTAATAGAACGAGAGCTGTTCTTATGTTTTCAGCTCCAAATGCATCATCTGGTAAATAAATAATTTTATCTAGATGATAGGTATCAGCAAAATAACGCCTAAGGCTTACTTGGTTTTCAGCATTCAGTAAACTGATAGGAACAACGGACGCGAGGGTTCCATCAGGTTTAACCAATAATGAATTAAAAAGCATCATCGTACTTTCCAAACGGTTGAATACGTTCCCATTCAATCCATGATTTGGGAACAATTTCTGGATAATGGTTTTTATCTCTAATGGCAACTTTTCAACCTCAAATGGAGGGTTAGCCAGTACCAGATCGAACAATTTGTTTTTTTGAAAGCACTCAAATGAATATAACCTTCCATCTTGTACTAAACCTTGATCATTGCTTTTTTGAATATCGACACCTACTAATTCTAGGCCGGGCCATTTTTTTTTGCTTCGTTTAATAAGTTCCACGAACCTGCACATATATCGATGGCTTGTGTTGGAGTTTCAATATTGCATTGGTTAATTAGAAGCCGAGCTACTTTTATAGGAGTGTAGTACTTTGTATAATTTCTCACCATGTTCGATCTCCTGAAAATACCTCTTCTTTAAATATATTTTCATGGTGTATCCACGAATTTTTCCAATCCCTTTACTTCTATTTCCAGACACCCTTGGATGGTCATACATAATTCGAACATTTGAGTGTTTAATTGCAAATAAAACTGTTGCTAGAGTATGGGGTTTTGTTCCTAAGGGAGCTACGATAATTTGATTACTTTCTTGACGTAATTCATAGTGCTTGTCTAATAAAGATAATGCGTGAAAAGGATCCCATGCTGTAACTCTACGAATTTCAGTCAATATGTCAGCTGTTTTGAGTGTTTGTAAGTTTTGATAAATCCCAACCATGTGCCACCCAGCTGTAAATGATGGCATAGGTAATATAGGAATAATATCCACAGGACCATCGGTTACAATATGCTCGAATAATTCTTGAAATCTACCGCCTTCAAAGCCGATGAAGACAACTAGTAAAGGTTCCTTTTCTTCCTCAGGTAATCTCAGGAATCCAGGGATAGCACTAATAGGCGAATGCTCCTCACTTAACTGGAATTCCGACATTAATCCAATATCCTGTTCTTGTTTTAGGTATTCGTCTGGTTGTACATATACAATAGAAAAGTCATCAAAATTTTCATCATGAAAGGACTTCATTAGAAGAAATAAAACTTCAGTCGGAATCGAAGTCATATCTAACACGATGTTAATTCCTTGTTGAATAATAAATTCTACTAAAAGATCAGATTTCATTACCGGATCTTCCTCATCAAGTAGGTCAGGTTCGTTGTCAAGGTTATCAAATGTGAGCATTATTTTTGAATTCTCTAAATCATATGTAATAGACACGACAGGAGAATCTGCTGTTAGCTGATTTTGAAAATAAAGGCATCTCTCGTCCTCATGTCTTCCCTTTATCAAAAACACCTTGTTAGTCAACAACTCAGATATTCTTTTACTATGGAGTATCCGCCATGAGGCCATTTCATTCAATTGCAACTTAATCTCTCCTCATAGAGCTTTAGTAACCGTTATCAAATAAATCAATTTGAACAATTTCTGAAACATTAAATTTTTCATTTTTTAAGTACTTGCTAAGTATTTTTGAAGTTTCAGCGCGTTTTTCTTCATCGGTTCCTAGTATTAATTTTTCGAAAATATTTGATTTAATTTCAAGCTTATGCATTTTTCTATAAGATAAATAATAATATGGACAATAAATGCGATTAAAGAGATAGTCAGTTCCTTTAACTTCTACCTCGCTCCTTAATTTTGTGGCTGGAACCTCTTGTAATATCGAGTACATTAAAGCGCCACGCATCATATTTTTTGCCTCGTAAGAGATATCACCAATTATTGCAAAATGATTTCGTTCAGGTTGACTTTGTCTGTTATCCTTATTTAACTGCTCAAAGATTCGCCCAATATGATTTGCAAATGAAGATAACTTAGCCCCAGATGGATAAGCTGAAATCTCGAATACTTTTCCTTCACTAACATGATATGCTGCTTCCGATTGGTCTTCATGACTAAAGGCTTTAGGATCTTTAACGCAGAATCCATTATCTATACTGAGTTCCCATGCTCTCGAAAATAAACTTACAAAATTACGCATTATTTTCGAAGATAATAAAACATATGTGTTAAAACCTGAATAAAGTTTCTTCTGTTTATATTCTCTGCAAAGTAAAAATAACGTACCTGTACGGCAATGGCGGTATGATTCAAGATATTTTTTGGTTGTTTTAGTATCTCATTCGCTATTTGTTGAGGAGACTTATCACGGTCTAAAAGAACTAAATGAAATCTGGTCTTGAGGGGATCATTTATATCTATTAATATTTCTTTCAACTCTTGTTGTTCAATGGAATTAGTTGTTGCTGCGTTTATCTTTTCAATAATTTTATCTATGAAGTCTGATTTTTTAGAACTCCGTTTCAGTACTCTTCGAGCCTCATCTTCAGGCGACATCTCTGGCAGTAAATTACGGATGTCCTGAAAATCTATGTTTTCAATTTTATTAAGGATCAGACTTTTTTTGAATGCTTTAATAATTAGATCCTCGTAATCTTCATTTGAGAAGTCGGTTTGGTAATTAATCATGTCAAAATCAGCAATCTTTTCAAGGTTTTCTGAAGGTGTTAGTGTTTCTTGTGTCCACCATCCCCCAGGTCGCATTGCAATTTTAAATATCACAGGAGGTTGATTAGCTTTAATTAATGTATTAATAATTTTTTGTTGTTCCTGATTTAAATTTTCATACTCATCAATAAGAATATACCATGTTTTATTTTGGAAGGATTTATGTTCGCTTAACGTTTGACAGCATTCAAAGATAAGCGTACCATTATTAGTTAATTCAGGAACCTCCCTTTTTTTTGGATTGTTTATATAACGAACAAGTTCATCCATGTTAAATTGTATGTTTTGATACATATCTTTTATTGTCTTAATTTTGGTTGTGTTTTGTCCTAGTAAATTGACATATCGTTGAACAAGTTCCTCCATGTCAATTTCATTAATAATATTTTTATCAATAATAGTGATTACTGTTTTGACTACCTCTTGTAATGCCCGTAAATTAAAATAATGTGCAAAAAGTGCATTCCAAGATTCTTCATCTATTCCTCTACCTTTAAACCCGGACACAATATTTGTATCCGCTCTTATATAACAACCCAAATAGTGATCAGTAGACCAAAAGATTTGAGATTGGTTCACAGATTTGTTTATAACCTTGTATTTAAAAGCCATCGACTTAAGAAGCATCGTCTTTCCTGTACCCCTACCACCAACGAGAACAGCTGCTTTATTATTTAATAATCTTGTATAAAATGATTCTGCAGGCATTGCAAAATAATCAAATACTCGGTTTCCTAATTCCTCTGCCCTCGTAGCGAAAATTGCCTTTGATTCCATATTAAACATCCTCCCCTCTATACCTAATTAGTGAAGTCCAGCCGTTTGGGCTTGCATAATAAAATGGGCTGGTGTTATCGGGTGTTCCGTGTTCAAATGTAACGGACCAAGCATTAGTCCCATGACCAGTGAGTGGGATTCTGTAGTTTTGTTGCATTTTTTGTAGAAATCTTTGTCCTTCATCAAAACGCTTTTCCCCCCAAAAAAGCGAACTCAACACGTCATGCTTTCCCGTCAGCACTTCACCAGCAATAACGATGCAACCCAATTCCTCTTCAACATCTTGGAGGGTTTGGGCAGGAGTCACTGCAACGCATATGGTAACTGGTATTTCGGGGAAGTTTTCTTCCAGGTACCGCTTCAAGCTAGTTTCTTTACCGTCTAAATCTATTGTATCTTTGAACGCACTTTTAGCTTGTTCTCCGCTTCCCATCATATCGTCCACAAAAATAATTCCTTTAATATTACCTCTCCTTTTTAACTTGTAGATTAACTGTTCATATGAATTGCACAGCTCATCCTCTGCGATTAATCCTTGATCTCTGAGCATTCTTGAGATCAAGTAACCACTAGCAGCTGGACTATCTATAAACAGTGGGCATACTAACGTGTTTCTTTTTGTGTCATTCATTAATGAATTCCATTCCAATTTTGTATAGCTTTGGTCCAACGTTTCAGTTTGGTTCAATATAAATCCTTTTATTGAATTTGCAATACAATAAGAGATCATTGATAAGATATCCTTTTTACTGTAATACACTAATTGTTGCGCGAGATAGATTGCATAATACAATTCATGTTCCGTTTCAAATTGCTTTTGCCATGTTCGGAATCTATCAACGGTTAAGTTCCCCCATAGTCTATATTTAATTAAAGTAATTATTCTATCAATTATTCTTTCTACATTTTTTTGCTTTTGGTTTTCATCTGGAATCTCCACTAAAAATTCTTCCTTTCATTACAAAATAAAACATACGTCTACATTATACAATAAACTTTTTAAAGTGATGCAAAGAAAGGTTGCTCTAAGTAGGAACTTTTTATTATTGAATCAATTATGAATATGACAATTGTATTAGGATATCGTTTGGGTTGACCAAACGATAAGTTAAGCTGATTATAGATGTTGCAGAAGACAGAAATATGTATTGGTTGCGCAGTTAGACGATTTATCGTTTGTGATACTTTCCTTTCTGTAAATAGAGCGCTGTTTATCTGCTTAATATCAACAATAATAGCATTTCTACGCTTCTTCGCATTTTCGTCAGCACTAAAATGACGAAACCACTCTCTTTACTCAAATTCGAGCATTCGCTTGCCTCAAATCATTTACACGACACAAGTGGGTTTACTGAATATGCCTATGTTTCAAAATCACAGAATATAGAAAGTTTGAATTCGTCTAGGGTATATAGGAACATTGAAAATATCCCCAACGCTCTATAACATGGACATATCCTAAATAAAAGTTTAGTTAAAAAGAGTGTTGACTGGTGTTATCCTTTATGAAGGAACAGCTGAAAGGAGCTGTGGCGGACAAAATCGTGCATTCTCATACATCGCTTGAGAAGTGCCTGGAAGTCATCCGGCAGATGGACGGCTTCGCACGCAGTCAGATCACTATTCAGCATATAGATAACATAATGATCGGCGGCGGTCGTCACGAGTTCATCGTTACAGTGGAGACAAGGAATGCGATTCACAACCTTCTCAGCTCACCGGAGGAAGAAGACTAGTTTGTTGAGATTACAGTGGGCGGCCAAGCCTGTAAATTTCCTCAGAAGCACACCGAAAGCCTTGAGCTTTTAGAATCTGTACTCCAGCAATTATTAACAGATAAATCTACCGAACTGGACTGGGAAATTATCGAAAAATAATGGCATAAGTTAAGAGGTATAATAAGTGACGGCAATGGTTCGCCGTTATGACCGTTAAGGTAATGTATCATAGTAGGACGACGCAAAGATTATTCATGGTGAAAGGCTCAAAACGTCCATTCTTAACGGCAGAAACATGGAGATCATTATGATTCTGCTGATAATTGCGACGATTTTTTGGTGAGGATATTCACACTTGCGTATCATTAGGGAAAAAAAGCATCACCTGACAATAGACCTGTTTCAAGCTACATACTTAGTATCCCTGATACATCTCGCATCACCTATGGGGAGGCTCATCTTTTAAATCAAAAATCGATTTAAAACGATCTGAGGCCCCTAATTTTGAGACTATTAAGGCAAATTTTAAACCCCCTGCAAAAAAACAGGGGGTTTCTCGACAGCCTGAGAACTCTCCGAATTCGGAGAGTTCTTTTCATTGAGTACCGATCCACTTATCCACTTCATGAATAACCTCAAAAACGCAGTCATGTCGACGGGGCTTCACATGACGCTGAAGACTCTGATTTTGTCCTTTCCGCAAGCTTCATAATCGACTCAATGTCTTGATCCGTTAATTGGTCAAGGAAATGTTTGCGTATTGCCTTGGAGACTATGGGACGGGCATCATCCAATGCCGATTTTCCGGCGGGTGTGATGACGACTTGAACACCACGATCCGTGTCTAATGGTTTCCTCATCACAAGTCCGCGTTTTTCCATTCGCGTCAGATGATGGGACAATCGACTCTTATCCCAGTTCATCGAGTCGGCCAATTCCTGTTGGCGAAGGCTTCCGTTCCCCAAAAGGTCTAACCGATCCAATACCCCATAATCACCCTCTGATAGTCCTGTATGCTCAGACATCTCTTTGATTACCCGACCGAAAATGCTCTGAAAGGAGCCTTTCCACATATGCCATATTCGCATTTCCTCTTCGTTCAGCTCGTTCTTATCCATAGAAACATCATAGCATGGTTGACGCGTCAACTACAATGTGTTATCGTTGCTATGGTTGATACATCAACCTGTAAATTCGTTTTACATCAGGATACTGCTTGACCGCTTCTTCCCGGCAACGGTTGGGCCAAACTTTCTCCAAGAAAGGAACATTTATTATGGAAATCAACATTAGTGTATCTGCTCCGGTCATTTCGGCGAAACCGGTAGTTCTATCGGCCCCTGGGCGCGGCGAGGATCTGCAAATGCGAGTGTCTGCGCCCGCGGTAGGAAGTGAATTGCCTATTATTGTGTTTTCTCACGGCTTTGGCTGGTCGCTGGACGGCTACGGCCCATTGGCTGACTACTGGGCTGCTCACGGCTTCGTGGTCATTCAACCCACTCATCTCGACTCGAGGACGCTGAACCTTCCTCCTGAAGATCCCCGTACGCCACGGATCTGGCGTTTCCGAGTCGAGGACCTGAAGCGCATCCTCGATCAGCTTGATGTTATCGAGGCTTCCGTTCCCGGTCTTAGTGGGCGCCTCGATCGGAATCGCATCGCCGCTGCCGGACACTCCTGGGGAGGCCAGACGGTGAGCATGCTGCTCGGCGCGCGAGTCCTCGATCACAACGGCGAGCCGGGAGAGGATATGTCCGACTCGCGCATCAAGGCGGGCGTGCTGCTTGCCACGACTGGCAAGGGTGGAGCTGACTTGAGTCCGTTCGCAGCTGAGCACTTTCCCTTCATGAATCCGAGTTTCGCGGAGATGAACACGCCGACCCTCGTGGTGGCGGGGGACCATGACCAGTCCAGACTGTCCACTCGGGGGCCGGACTGGTTCACCGACCCGTACTTCCTGAGCCCGGGCAGCAAGAGCCTGCTCACTCTCTTCGGGGCAGAGCACTCGCTCGGCGGGATCTCCGGTTATAGCGTCGCGGAGACGACGGATGAGAGCCCCGAACGAGTTGCCTTGATCCAGCGGCTCACGTTGGCCTACCTTCGCACCACGCTCGACCTTGAAGATTCCAGCTGGCCGGCAGCTTGTGCAGCTCTGGAAGAGAGCGCCATCCCGCTGGGGCGTATTGAGTCCAAGTAAGGGAAGTAGAAAATGAGATAGACAACCTTTGCTAACACCGGGAATTAGCAAAGGCTGTTTCTATTCTGGAGAATTGTTACAAGCTTGGACTATTTAAAATTAGGACGTCCAAAAATTCTGGCAGAGCGTCACGATTTCCCTTGAACCTTACGTAACGTAATGTTTTACAATAGAGCTACCGGTACATAGCTAGCGCCAAAGAGTGGAGATGGTTCATGAAAAGACACTGGAAGGTCGGGGATCTCGCCAAGCTGACGGGGCTTACCGTCCGAACCCTGCGGTTTTATGATCAAATCGGGTTGTTCTCTCCGTCGGGGCAAACGGAATCCGGCCACAGGCTGTACAATGAATCGGATTTGTCGCGTTTGCACCAGATATTATCGCTTAAGGAGCTGGGATTATCTCTGGAGGAGATTAAATCGGCCTTAAATGGCGGGCAGATCAGTCCGCTGGAGATCGTGGAACTGCAGATCGACCAAATCAAAGAACAGATTAAACTGCAGCAGAAACTATTGGAGCAGCTAAGATATGTATCCAAGCTTATGCAGGGCAAGGCGGAATTAACGGTTGAAGATTTTACGGGCCTTCTGCAGGCGATGAAGATGAGATTTGAGAAACCGGTCATTGAGCGGCAAACGAGTTGGGAGCGACATTTGGATCTGTTGGGAGATTTTCTTGCCGAAGAGAATGGAATTTCGAAACATAAGGAGGAAAATGAATGAACGAACGATTCGTCAAGCATGGAACCTTCGTCGTAGAACGGGTTTATGCCGCTACACCGGAGCGGGTGTATCAAGCATGGGCCGACCCGATTGCCAAAGCCAAGTGGTTTTCGAAGCCGGAGATCTTGGATTTCCAGGTTGGGGGACGGGAGTACAGCCGCGGCGGGCCGCCGGAAGGGCCGCTCTTTACCTTCGATGCCAGCTACCAGGAGCTTGTTCCAGAGCAGCGTATTGTCTATACGTACACACTGGATTCAGGGGATGTACGCATCTCCGTCTCGATCACAACGGTCGAGCTTATCAAGGTGGAGGGCGGTACGAAATTGATTTATACAGAGCAAGGCGCATTCTTTGACGGACATGATACGCCAGAAATACGGGAACACGGGACAAATATCATGTTGGACACACTGGGCAAGGTAGTAGAAGTGGAGGTAGGAACATGACCATAGGCATAGGTGAGAATGAACTCATCGCTTCGCGCGACTACGATGTCCCGCAGGAGCTTGTGTATCGGGCATGGACAACCCCTGGTTTATTAGCAAAGTGGTGGGGGCCCAAAGGCTTCGATAATACGTTTCACGAGTGCGATATGAGGCCGGGAGGTACGTGGAAGTTCACCATGCACGGACCGGATGGCGTGGATTATCCTAACCATAATGTCTTTGTTGAGTTCGTGCCGACGGAGCGGGTCGTGATTGATCATCTAAACGTTCACGAATTTCGGGTGACGGCTACCTTCGAGGTCTTCGATGGTCGGACCAGAGTCACCTTCCGTCAACGTTTCAAGAAAAAAGAGGATTTTGAAAAAGCTAAGCCTATCTGCATAGAAGCGAATGAACAGCAGCTTGACCGACTTGGCAAGGTGCTGGCGGAATGGGTCGACTAGCTTTGTAATTTGATATCGGCATTGACCCGAAATGACTGCTGCCTAGGTGTGATGACTCTAAAATGGTCGCCGTTCACGATCCCTGTCGGGGAATCGGACGGCGATTTTTGTTTTAGCAATTTCCAAAAACCGGGAGGATAGTAGGTAGACTCAGGAATAATGATCACTATAATGGAAATAAGGTACACACACCTGGATGTCGAACCATGACGCTAATGACCTTTATTTATGTAAGGCAGGGAGGTCAAACCGTGGGAAGAAGTTTCGCGAATTTGCATATCAAGTCGAGCCATTTTGATAAGACGATTGAAGCGTTAAAAGCGCTGAGCGAAGGTTCCGGCGGCAAGTCGTCCAATTCAAACCAAGCGGTTTCGGATGATGCCCAGTCAGAACAAACACAAGAAACCGTAATGTACATAAGCAGCAATGAGAGCTGGATCAGCGTACTTCACGATTATTTTGTATGGGGTACGGTGAAGAAGGCCGGCAAAGCATTGTCCCGGCTTATCGAGGAGCCCGTGATGACGGTCGGATTCATCAATGATGAAATATTTGAGTTGTCGATTTTTGAGAAAGGGGACCTCCAAGCCGAAAGAATCTTTTGTCACCCGTTGGTGCGGGATGAATATGGACTCCAGGAACAACGTCTTCAGGATTACCTGCGTGTAGCGTTGGATATCCGAGAGGAAGCTTTTGACGACTTCATTCGGTTGACGAGTCCGGCACAGGCCGTTGATAAGCTATCGGAACTCGTAGGCATGTCTTTATGGAGTGATTTCGAGTGGCTGCCGTATGAAGAAGAACTGAAAGACCGATCTAAAAAATATGAGTTTGCATGAGCTGTGTATAGCTCTGGCTCGTACCCTTACATTTAAGACCGATAAACATTAAGCCATGACCATAGGCTGCATAAAATAACGCGGGAACTGGCAACGGCCAGTTCCTTTCTTTATTGTTCGCCGACCTGAAAATTCAGGTGAAAAGTAGGTAGACTCAGGACGAACGATCTCTATAATGGAATAAGAAACATATGTTGCGAGGGGAAAAGGTGAGACGATTTGAAAGCAAATCGGATGGAAGCATTCAGCGATGGCGTGTTGGCCATTATTATTACGATCATGGTGCTGGAATTCAAAGTGCCGGAAGGTCATGACTGGCATTCGCTATTCGAATTAGGCCCAAAACTAGTTAGTTATATTTTCAGTTTCGTCTATGTCGGCATCTACTGGAACAATCACCATCATCTGCTGCATATGGTTCGAACGATGAACGGGCGGTTGATGTGGCTCAACTTGCTGCTCTTATTCTGGCTATCCCTTGTGCCGTTCACGACAGCATGGATGGGAGAAAGCCATTTTGCACCTACACCGACGGCGCTGTACGGTATCATTCTATTCCTAGCTGCGCTCTCGTACTGGCTGCTTCAGCGCATGATCATGAACCAGCATTCCGGCGATTCCTCATTCGTTGGAGCGATGGGCAAAGATCGGAAGGGAAAACTCTCCCCTTTACTCTACTTGACGGCGGCCTTGACCGCCTATGTGAGTGTTTGGATATCCGGCTTCTTTTTCGTACTTGTTGCCGTAATCTGGTTCATGCCGGATAAGCGAATCGAGCATGCCCTGAGAAGCCACTAAGAAAAGCTCTTCGATTCTCGCATGCGGGCGGGCTTCGAAGAGCTTTTTTACGGATGACCGAGTCAGCATCAAGTTGGAAATAGACTGTATGAATGAGGAAGGAGCTGCCACGGCGTGCTCCTTTTTATTTTTCTCTTAGCCAATTCATCCGCGATCAGCGTGTATATTTTTTGTATAGATAGAGTTGCTAAATTAATGTATTAGCGGGAAGTCGGTTAGTGCCCGTTATCAAGGATTCATTCAAAGATTGATCTACAAAATTTAGAAGGCTATTAAATGATATGAATGCACCTGCTTTATTTCACGGTGGAGGTCGACAACTTTAATGATGATAAAACAAACGGTAACGGACGAATTAATCGTCAAAGCGATGGAGCGGAATCTGGCTATGATCCGTTTTACCATGGATCGAAATGTGGCCTATGTAAATGAGGTGTTCGCCAAGACGATGGGATATTCGGTCGAGGAAATACGGAAAATGCAGCATCGGGACTTTTGCTTTGACTCCTTTGCTAATTCACCCGACTACGAGCAGTTCTGGGACTTGCTTTGGTCCGGGCAAAGCTTTCAGGACAAGGTTGAACGGAAGAATGCCCGCGGTGAAACGGTATGGCTGGAGGCTACCTACATCCCGGTATATGACGAGCATGACTCCGAAGTCATCGGTGTCTCCAAAATCGCAACGGATATTACGGAGCGCCAATTCAGCCTCGCCTCCGTGGTTAAGGCATTGGAGGGGACCTCTCAAATCTTAGGCCAGCGGGCAGAAGTCGGCATCCGAAGGAGCCGGGAGCTTCTACATAGTGTAGATCGAATTGCTGAGGTTTCGGAGGAGAATACCCTTACGCTTAAGGGCCTGCAGGAGCAGGCCAAGTCGATCCAGGGAATTGTGCAGACGATCCGTGACATTGCCTCTCAGACTAACCTCCTCTCCCTAAATGCAGCCATCGAGGCAGCCCATGCGGGTCCGCATGGCAGAGGGTTTGAGGTCGTAGCAACAGAGGTACGCAAGCTGTCGAGTGAGGTATCGGAGTCCATCACCAAAGTGCAGGGCACCATTAGCGGCATCACCAAGGAAATATTCGAGATTTCAGACGGAATCAGCCGCATCCAGTCATCTATCGTGGAGGGTCAGCAACAGATTCGCGTGACTATGGAAGATTTCGACAGCATTGTTGCTCTTGCTCAAAAGCTGGACGATCAAGCGCGTAGTGTTACTGAAAACATGTAGCATACCACTTAACGACAGTGATCTATATATTTTGGTAGAAAGACCGGGCTCACTGGCTCGGTCTTTTCGTGCTCATGTTACAAGCCCCTAACCTGTACAGTTTTTGTACAGAACGGAATGATACAATTCGCGAAGGGTGTGAAACCCTAAGGTCCAGATGTATTTTGGTATACAGGTTTACTCCTGAGTAAATGGAGGTTGGGCGGTTTGAAATGGCGCACCGGACGTAAAGTCTTGTGGATAGGGCTTGTTATGTTATTAAGCACGGCAATAGGAATCGGGGGATGTTGGATTCAAGCCAAAGGGGACACTTCAACGAAGCGGTTCATTACGATGAATATGATCAACCCGAATGGCACGCTGGCCACCTATTTACAGGAAGCCCAGTCGGTTAATCCTGAATTGGCAGCAGGAAGAGAGGCGCTCTCCGAATCTCTTGGGTTTTGGATGGAGGCGGCGCTGGAAAGTCGTGATCTTATGGCATTTGAGAAGAGTTATGACATATTAACCCGCTATTTTATCGCGGACCGACATTATATTGCGTGGAAACTCAATCCTGAAGGCAAGGCCCAAGTCAGCACGAACGCACTCGGCGACGATTTGCGGATTATCGGGGCTCTGCTGGAAGGTACTCGGATATGGAAGGGCCATTCCGAATGGACGGAGACGGCCATGGAGCTTACGGAAACCTTGTTAAGCAAATCCCAAAAAAACGGGTATCTGGTGGATTTCTACGATTTCTCCAGGCAGGAAATGCCCGATACGCTGAGTCTGCCCTATGTGGATCTCAAAGCACTACAAGGACTACTGCGAGAAGGACTACTGGATGAAGATATATATGATCGATATTACTCCCTTCTCCAGGAAATGCCGGATGACGGCGTGTTCTATCCCAAGTCCTATCATGTGGTGACCGGGGAGTATACATACGATGCCAATGTGAATTTAATCGATCAGCTGCTAGTCGCTTTGCATGCCGGGGAAACGAAAAGGGGTGAAGAGCCGCTGCTGAAATTTCTGAAGCAGGAGTTTAAGCGGACGGGGAAGATAGCCGGACAGTATCGCCGGGGCGATCGCAAGGCCGTGGTGAATTATGAGTCTTCTTCGGTCTATGGGCTCACCATGATGTATGCGCTGCAATGTGATGATATGCCATTTGCGGCAAAGCTGTACAAACGCATGCAGACCCTCAAGGGAAAAGATGCCCGTTATCCCGGAGGATATGTATTCGGTAAAAACACACATATTTTTGATAACTTGCTTCCTTTATTAGGGGAATATGCATTTGCTCGAGGTGGACATGAAAAATAAAAGATTGACCCAGCGCATGGTTTGGGGGTACATACTGCTCATCGGTTTGGCGCTTCTGCAGGAGCTGCTGGTCTATATTAACGTCTATAGAGACTCATCATTTACGCTGCTTGAGCTGGGATTCAGCATCGGATGCCTCGTGGCGCTGCTGCTAGGTTTCTTGGTCCCTTCCGGAGTCTCGGTCGTCGGTATTTTTGTTTATATCGTTGCTTATTTTGTATGGCTTACGACGTATGCTGAGGTCGATGTACTGTCCATCTCCTGGCTGTGGGTGCTGCCAGCCAATGTAGCTGCCGCTGTCTTTATCAAATCCGGGCTGATTCGTAATAAACGGCTGATTGAGCGGCTGGAGGAGCTGCGTCGGAAGAATCCCGAGGTAGATCTGGCTACCTCGTTAGGCAATAAGGAAGCCTTTAAGGAAACGCTGGTCAAGCAGTCGAATCTGGCTAACCGATATGCGAATACATATACCTTTTGCCTGGCCATGTTTAAAATTGAATTTCTGCCGATGGTACGGGAATCCCTTGGTTCACAAGGCTACGCTCAACTGCTAGCTTCCTTATCGGAAGGGATACGAAATCATATTCGTTACGAGGACTACAAGTTCGGCCTTGACGAGGGGAGATTTATCGTGCTGCTACCGATGACGAACCAGGAGTATTTAAAGGCATTGACAGACCGGATCAAACACGCGCTGATGGATATGCCGTTTCAAGACCGTGCAGGCGGAGAGCTGAAGCTGGTGATCCGCGCAGGTGCGCTGGTGTTTGCTAAGGAGCAGTTCAGTAAATATGAAGATGCGGATGCTGTTATTGCCGCACTCGAACGCAATACGGAAACGGATTTGATCGGGGAATATATATAGATTTTATTTAGTTCGGTAGGAGGAGAACGAGATGTCTTATACGGAATGGTTTGTTCCGCTATGCAAGATCGTCAGCCTGATGTTTGCCCTTGCGGTGCTGGGGTTGTTCATTGCAACGATGGCACTTCGCGTTCGTGTACATCGAAAATATGACCGGAGGAAGATCCGTGGCTGACATATTATTAATGTTTTGTATTATCAGCATTTGGGCTGCCGTGTTCGAGTCGATCCTGATTATGGGGGGAGCGGTTCGTTATATTTTCAGGCAGAGCCGCAGGGTATGGACTATCCCCGATGTGGATAACATGGAGCACTTCCCTAAGGTAACCGTCATGGTGCCTGCGCATAATGAAGAATTGGTTATTGCGGCAACGGCGGATAATATTTTGCGGCTGAACTACCCCAAGGATAAAGTGCAGCTTATTGTCATTGCCGATAACTGCAGCGATGATACCGCCGGAAGGTTGAAGGCTTTAAAGAGCAAAGAGGCATATCGTGACCGGGATTTTATGATCTTTGAACGTACGGGAACAGGCGGCAAGTCCGGAGCGCTTAACGATGCGCTGGCGTATGCCAAGAACGAGTGGATATGTATTTTTGACGCGGATGCGGCACCGGAACGGAACGCATTGTACTTCTTGATCGAAAAAGCAATGGAGGACCCCGAAACCTACGGAGCGGTATTTGGACGAAATAAAGCCAGAAACCGCGGGCAGAATTTCCTCTCCAAATGCATTAACCTCGAGCTGGTTACCGCACAGCGGATCTACCATACCGGCTTGTGGGAACTGTTCAAGCTGGGGACGATTCCAGGAACGAATTTTATTGTAAAAACGGAGCTGATGCGCGAGATTGGCGGCTGGGATACGGAGGCCATCACAGAAGACACGGCCATCTCGTTCGAGATTATGACAAGGGGACAGCTCATCGCCCTGGCACCCCAGGCGGAAGCTTATCAGCAGGAACCGGAACAACTCAGCGTGTACTTGAAGCAGCGGGAGCGATGGGCCAAGGGAAATTTTTCGGTCGTGATTGATAACATCCATCATTTGTTTAACCGGTCAAGCTGGCGGATCAAGCTGCAAGTGCTGTACTTCGCGGCGAGTTACTTCTGGTTTTTGCTATCCATTATCGTGTCGGATATCATCATCGTCGTGAACTTGCTTTACTGGGCAATTGCCCTGTTTAATCCGGATGTGGTTTCACCGTTCCAATTTGCCGATGATGTATACGTCTATCTGATGGTAGCCTGGGGATTGATGTATTACTTATTCGTGCTGCAGATCAATCTGGCGCTGGCAACCGACGTGGGGCAAAGCACGATTCAAAACTTTATACTGTCCTGCCTATCGTATTTCACGTATGCGCAGCTGTTTCTGCTGATCTCTCTGCGAGCGCTCTATTCGTTTGTCGTAGACAAAGTAACAGGGAGAAAAGCCAAGTGGTACAAAACGCAGCGATTCGGATAAGGGAGTCGTTCTGGGTTCGGAAGAGCATCGGAGAACGTGGGGTCGAAAAGGCAAGCGATTTCGGATTGACGCTATTCAAGATGTCATGGTTAAACTATCGCCAAATCATAGGAAAAGCCACTCCTATAAAGGAATGGCTTTTTTTGTTCATATACTGCCGAACGGATAGTTCGTCGCTTGCAACAAAGGGACTGTTGCTAACTACGATGACTTTTGTTCGATCCTGGCTTTGCTATTCATCGGCATAAATAATGTGATAACTAACGCGATGACGGCCAAAATCATCATGAAGTAGTAGGCGTCGCTTGCCCCTAAAATGGACGTAAGGGATTTAAGGAGTTCAGCAGTCGTTGTAGGATTGTTCTGCATCACATCAGTTGCATGGCTGGTCGCCTGCACGGTATAAATCGTAATCACGACGGCAGTACCAATGGCGCCGGCAATTTGGCGAACGGTATTGTTTACCGCGGTACCGTGCGTACCGAGGTGTTTAGGCAGCGCATTGAGTCCGGCCGTATTGAGCGGCATGGTAATGAAGCTTAATCCGATCCGCAGGCCAATGGTACGAAGCATCAAATACATATACGTGGTCGACTCAGATAAATCTGTTACCGCCCACATGGATGGAATAATAAACAGCAAACCAATGATGAACAGCGGCCTCGCACCGAAACGATCGTATAACCTGCCGGTGACGGGTGACATCAGCGCATTGACAACCGCACCCGGCAATAAGAGCAGTCCTGCATCGAATGCCGTAAAACCGCGACCGTCCTGCAGATAAATAGGCAGTAAAATCATGTTTGCGTACATCAACATCGTGACTAATACGTTAATAAGGGACGTTAACGTAAAGATTTTGTTTTTGAAGACAGACAGGTTCAACAGGGGATCATCGGACTTGACTTGTCGCATACAGAATATGGCCGTGACCACGATCCCGATGCCTAAGGACAGGATGACCATGGCATCGTCCCAGCCTTTACTGCCTGCACTGCTGAAGCCGTATAAAATAAAGCCGAATCCGATGGTTGATAGAAGAACGCTTCCCACATCAAGCTTTGACTTGGCCGTTTCGGAGACATTGACCAAATATTTGAATGCCAATGCGATGACCATGATGACAAGTGGGATGAGACCGATAAATAACCACCGCCAAGAGTGGTATTCGACAATAAATCCCGCGAGCGTCGGCCCAATGGCCGGAGCGAAAATCATGGCCAGTCCCAGCAGCCCCATAGCACTGCCGCGTTTTTCAACGGGAAAGATGGTGAGCACAACACTCATCATGAGGGGCATCACGATTCCTGCACCGGCTGCTTGGACCATCCGTCCTAACAAGAGCACAACAAAGCTTGGCGCCGCCGCGCAGATGACTGAACCGATCAATAAAAACGACATGGCGCTTATAAATAATTGCCGCGTGGTAAAGCGTTTCATTAAATAGGCCGTAATCGGAATCAATATCCCGTTGACCAGCATAAATCCCGTTGAAATCCATTGTACGGTGGCCGCCGTGACATCAAATACATCCATTAGATTGCTTAAGGCGACATTTAACAGCGTCTGATTGAGCGTGGATAAGAAACAACCAAGGATTAAGATGGTTAGTAATATCCCTTTATTTATGTTCTTTATGTCTTCTTGCATGGTGTTGTCCTCTCTTCATTGCTTTTTCGACACAGTGTCAATAAAATATATCTTATCAGCATTGAAGAGTGATTCCTATTTACAATTCTGCTGAAACTGTCGACTAAACGACAGTATAGGAAGATCGGTCGATGAAGTGACAAAAAAATGATAATCGAGGGATGACATGCCTGAACATAAAAAAGTGGATCCACGAGCCGTTCGCTCCAAAAAGCTGCTGAAACAGGCCGTTTTTTCACTACTGGCCGACAATCTGGAAATCTCTCAATTGACCGTCCAAAAAATCGCAACCCACGCAGAGCTAAATCGTGCCACGTTTTATTTGCATTATGAGGATATTAACGATTTGCTGCGCCAGATCGTGCATGAGATCTTTGACGACCTGTCCATGAAAGTCGAGCCGTTATTACAAGTGAAGAGCAGAAACGAACGGGAGCAGCTGATAACATTTTTAAATTATTTTTATGAATACCGTAACATTTTCGCCGTGTTGGTTGAGCATACGGGCTTCAAAACCCACTTGTCGAACCTATTGAAAAACACGATAGAACAACGCAGAGACGCCAGAAACATCCATTCCACCAGTCGGGTTGCCTCCGTTGATATTGTGGCAGCATCGCTTCTGGGAATTATTATGTGGTGGATTAAGGATGGTACCGAGCATAGCGCTGAATACATTGCGGATCAGATTACCTTGATGTATAGAAGAAAGTATGTGTAACCGATAAGGCGCAAAAAGGCGAAGCTTGGAACGTTAGAACCAACATGCATAGGGACATTGCAAATATTCCCAGTCCTCTATATCATGGACGTATCTTATGTAAAAGCCTATCAAAGGAGATAAATCCGCGGAACTGCACTGGGAAATCATCG
>NZ_AEXS01000120.1:0-5155 GCF_000204455.1 Paenibacillus sp. HGF5
TGAGCAGCTCCGGATTGTTCAGCAGGGCGGCCGCGATGCCAAGACGCTGCTTCATCCCTAGCGAGTATCCCTTAACCGGGCGCTTGGCCTCCTTCGTCAAGGAGACGATCTCCAGCACTTCCGCGATGCGGGATTTCGGGCCGCCGGTAATCCGGCGGATCGCTTCCAGATTCTCTACGGCCGTCAAGTGGCCGTAATAGGATGGGTATTCCACAAGCGATCCGGTCCGGCGCAAAATGTCCATTTTTTCGCTCTTTAAATCCTTGCCGAACAAATGAATCGCGCCACGCGTCGGTTGAATGAGTCCGAGCAGCATGCGAATGGTCGTCGTTTTCCCGGCACCGTTCGGGCCGAGGAAACCGTAAATGTCGCCGCGGGCGATCTCCAGATTCAAATCCACGACCGCTGCGCGCTTTTTGTATATTTTATATAAGCCTTTTGTTTGAATGACGAGTTCCGTCACGTTCATCACCTCAGGTATACATCCTACATGTCCAAGGTTAAATGCCGGTCGGCCCCAAGTTTAAATTTTCTTTAAAAAAGCTGGATGGCTATCCACCGTTTTAGCAAGTGTCCGAATATGATATAATATCTTTGCCGAAACGCTTATTGCGTCCGTACAGGGGGGCTACCTGACGCTGATGATGGCATGCCGATCACTCTTCTCTCACATGAATCGACTAAGCATTATGATTGGAGTGTGGTTAACGATGAATATGAATGTTCTTGTTCAATTGGATTTCAGAATGAATCTCTCTCTTAGTCTAACAGCTGTAGCCTGCCTTGCTTATGAACCCAGTTCACTGACGAGCTCGTGAAACTCGAGCGAAAAGCAATGGTACGAAGACGCCTGACAGGGCGTCTTTTTCTGTTATTGGCAGCTAAAAAAAGAGGAACCGATAATCGAGCCGGCTCCTCTTTTTATATATTCGACCTAACCCTCACCATCCGGATAAAATGCTTGATAGCCCGGCGCTTGATTGCTCAACGCTTCCAGATGCGGATCCTCGTTCCCTCATCCGAGCTTTCCACATGGCTTTCCAGCCCCATCTCCCTTGTCAGGTGGTCCACGATGGCCAGGCCGATGCCCGTGCCTTTGTTGCCGGAATCGCTTGCGATCCCCGGCCCATGGTCCGAAATGACAAGGACGCCCTCAAGTCCTTCCCTCTCCTCGGTATGAATGCCGATGTACTGCCCGGATCGGGCGTGGCGAGCGACATTTTGGAACAGATTATCGAGGAGCCTCCGGAACCACAGCACGTCTACGTTCCAGTGGAGCGGCTCGTCTCGCACCTGGATGTCAGGCTCGATTCCCGCCTTCTCCCATACCGGATACCAGGCAGCGGCGCTTTCCTTGACGATTCGCAGCACGTCTGCAGATTCCATGTTCAGCTGCACTCTGCCGCTGGTGAGCAAGTTGTAGGACAGCAGGTTGTCGATCAGGCCGCCCAAATCCGCGATTTTCGATTCGATGAGCGACAGCGATTCTTTTCCCTTCGGGCTCAGCGGCTCCCGTTCCATGGAGAAAATATGGCTTCGAATCACCGTCAGCGGGGTTCTGAGATCATGGGACAGATTGGCGATCAGGGATTTGCGCAGCTCTTCTTCCTCGCGCTGGCGGCGCTGTCCCTCTTCCAACTGGATAACCATATCGTTATAACCCTCTTCCAGCTGTCCAATCTCGTCATACTTGGTTAACGTAACCGGCTGCGGTATGCCCGTCGACGCATGGGACGACGTCATGGCCGAACGAAGCCGCAGCAGCCGCTTGCGGATGCGCACGAAGAACAGCCAGGAGACCAGAATGAACAGGCCGGACATCGAAGCCGTGAACAGCCCGTACAGCGCCGTTTCGCTCGCAATGGGCTGCTGGACATTAAGATATTTTCTCGGCAGCTGCATGACCATGAAGCCTTCTCCCGATCCCTCTCCCCCGATAAAAGCCACGGAGGTGAACGGATCGCTATCGAGGGAGTTTTTCATAAATTGCACGGTATAGGGCGCGCTCCATACCTCGGGCAGGTTAGGCTGCACTGGCAGCTGCAGCCTGGTCTTATTGCCGCCATCCACCCAGAACATGGAGATCTCCGGATACTCCTGCCGTATCGAATTCAGCTTCTGCTCAATGGCCTCCGGCGAAGCTCCGCTTAATCCGGCAGCTTCCTCGTGCCACATTCTCTCTAACGCGGCACCGCTGGTATATTTCCCGGCAGGGGCCGGCGGCCGATCCGAGAAAGTATCGTTCACGAACCAGTAAAAAATCGACGCTAACGGAAACATGATCGGCATGAAGATCATAGCCATCAAAATCAGCAGCAAATACCGGTTGGTCAGCGAATTGCGGAACCTTCCCTTCTTCCTTGTCCATCTCATGCTCTCACCCGGTAACCAAGCCCGCGAACGGTCTCAATAATCTCCGGGTTGGCGGGGTCCCGCTCGAGCTTCTCCCGGAGATACCGGATGTGGACCATCAGCGTTTTGTCCCCTTCGATATATGATTCTCCCCAGACCGACTCGTATATTTGCTCCTTGGTCATGACACGCCCCTGGTGCTGGAGCAGATACATAAAGATTTGATGCTGTTTGCCGGTCAGCAGCGTCTCCTCGCCGGTATCCTCGTTCACGATCCGATTCTCGTCTTCATATACCGATAAGTGCTTCACTCGGATGGGCTCCGCGGATTTCACGACAGACCGCCGCAGAAGCACCTCGAGACGGGCAGCCAGCTCGTCCGGATGGAAAGGCTTTGTCAGGTAATCGTCGGCGAACTCAAGCCCCTGCAGCTTATCGTCAATAGAGGTTCGAGCCGACAGCATCAGGATGGGCAGTCCGGGATAGGCCTTTTTGAGACGCTGCCCGACCGTAAAGCCGTCCAGCCCCGGAAGCATGACGTCCAGAACAACGACCGCACACGAAGCTGCTTCCTGTACGGCCTGTTCTCCGCTCAGCAGCCACCGTACCTCGTATCCCTTGTCCCTGAGGAATTCGCTGACCCATCCGCCGATCTCCCGATCATCCTCAATATATAGAATGCATGCGCTCATGGTAAAACTTCCTTTCCGTACGAACCTTCGTATCTCCCCAGAGGAGGCTATTTCATAACCTTTTGTGTCAAATAAAGGCTCTTCTAAGCTTTTATGTATACCGTAATTCATCTTTTGTCATTGTAACATGGGATCCCCGATGTTCATGCATCCGATTTGCTAACCTGCCGTGCTCCCTCACTGGGCCTTCACGAAGCCTACCTCACCTTCATATCATGCCATCCGTCCTCCGGTCAGACTGCCGCCCAGGCAAGTCTATCCCTCCGACTCTCCGTAATGCAAGCTCAGCAGCCTTGCCTTCTCCCTCAGACTGTCAACGATCTCCGGCGGTTCGATCACCTTCGCCTCCAGCCCCAGACGCAGAAAAACCTGGGTCACATATTCAAGATCATTCCGATCGACGATCGTATCCACGATGCCGCGGTGCTCATCCTGCATGACCACCTCGTTCTCCAGCCAAGGAATGCTTTCGCACTGCCTTGCCCCTTCCCTGGTCAGCTCGGCATATAATCGAACCGGCTCCCGTACGGGATACGCGTCGAGCCATTCCTGCATGCGAATGTCCGGCTCATAGGTGCTGTCAGTCAGAGTCAGGGTTTCCATCCGGTCCATGCGGAATACACGCACTTCTCCCTTCCCGTTCTCCAGCGCAGGCATATACCATAAACCATCCTGGGCATAAACGCCGAGAGGCAGCACTTCCCGGTCGCCGGTACCCGATTTGGATCGATATCTGATCCGTACAACCCGTCGGTGAAGCGCGGCTTCAATGACGTCTTTCAGGTAAGGGGACCCCGCGGTCCTGCTTGGGCTCCAGAACGTCAGCACCGATTCCAGGCGGTCGATCATCATCTTGGTGTCCTCCGGAAATCCGGCCAGCAGCTTACGGGAGGCGGAGTCGATATTGAGCTCGAACGGTAACGAGGTATAACGCTTCAAGGCCTGAAAGGCAAAAAATATGGCAAACACCTCGTCTTCATCGAACAGGATCGGCGGGAGAACGCGAGTCTTCAAGGTACGGTATCCCCCGTGCCGTCCCTGCTCGGTATATAAGGGTACGCCCATATCGCTGATTTCGGTCAGATACCGGTGAGCCGTGCGAACGGAAACGCCGAACTCATCGGCCACTTCCTGAGCCGTAAAGATCCTCTTGGCATTGACATACATCATGACATCCATGAGCTGCTTGGCTTTTGACATAATGTCCTCCTCACGCGTTATAACTAGACAATAATTGTCATGTTTATAAGATATGCTATTGCCGTGACAAGGTCAAAAACAACACAAGAGAGGAGTTCCCCTGATGAACCAAAGCTTAGAACAGTCCATCAAGGTCACCGGCGCACGAAATAAAAACCTGCGCAACATAAGCCTGACCATTCCCAAAAAACAAATCACGGTGTTCACCGGCGTGTCCGGTTCCGGCAAATCCGCCATGGTCTTCGATACGATTGCGGCAGAATCCCAGCGCCAGCTGAACGAAACCTATTCGAGCTTTATCCGCCATCGGCTTCCTCATTACGGACAGCCTGAAGTCGATTCGGTTGAGAACCTGTCGGTCGCCATTGTGGTCAATCAGAAAAGAATCGGCGGCAACGCCCGTTCAACCGTGGGAACCATCACCGATATCCATTCCCTGCTGCGCTTGTTATTCTCCCGGATCGGCCGGCCCTTCGTCGGATATTCGGACGTGTTTTCCTTTAACAACCCGCAAGGCATGTGCCCTCATTGCGAAGGACTGGGCAAAGTGAACACCTTTCGGATCGAAAGCTTGATCGACAAGGAGAAATCGCTGAATGAGGGACCCATCCGGTTTCCGACATTCCACCCGGGGGAAGTGCGCTGGAAGCGTTATGTGGCCACGGGCCTGTTTGACAACGATAAGAAGCTGAAGGATTACAGCGAGGAGGATTGGGACACGCTGCTGTACAAAACCGGCTTTAAACCGCCGAACCCGACCAAGGAATGGCCCCCTACCTCGTATTACGAAGGCATTATCCCGCGAATCGAGCGGACCTTTCTGAGCAAGGATTCGCGGGACTCGAGGGCGTACAGGGAAGCCATCGAGCAGGTGGTGACCGAAACGGCCTGCCCGTTATGCCATGGCGGAA
>NZ_AEXS01000119.1:0-129102 GCF_000204455.1 Paenibacillus sp. HGF5
TTTCGTTGCGGTCGATATCGGGCGTCATCATCGTTTTGCCCAAGTGTACCGCGGATACCGGCTCCAACCACACGCTTTGCCAGATGCCGGTCGTACGGGTGTAGAAGATGCTTGCCGAGTGCTCAAGCCAGTATTGTTTGCCTCGCGGCAGGGTGACGTCGCGGCTGAAATCTTCCGCCCGCAGCACGAGCGTGTTGCTTCCTTTCACGAGCGAAGCCGTAATGTCGGCCTGGAATGGCGTATGCCCGCCTTCATGCATGGCTACCAAGTGCCCGTTTACCCACACTTTGGCCAAATAATCCACGGCACCGAAATGAAGCACGATCCGTTTTCCGTTCCAGTCCTGCGGAATTTCGAACGTTCTGCGGTACCACACGACATCATGAAAGGAAGGGTCGTCGATGCCGCTCAGCTTGCTTTGAAACGTAAAGGGAACGTTGATCTTCCTCGTAAAGGAAGCCTGCGCTTCCGCATGATACCACCCTGCATCCTCGCCGATGGCTTCATCGTCAAAACTGAAATCCCATTCTCCATTGAGGGTTAACCACTCTTTGCGCTGAAACTGGGGCCTCGGATATTCGCTGCGAACCGTTTGCGCCTTGCTAACTTCTGTCGTCAAGATGCTGCTCACTCCTAATGATTCAGTCTCTCTATCTGCTTGTTTGAACGCCTAGCCTTTGATCGAACCGACATAAACGCCTTTCACGAAATACTTTTGCAGGAACGGATATACCAATAATATCGGCACCGTCGAAACCACGATCGCGCAATATTTAACCAGCTCCCGGAACGCGGTCGAGCTCTGGGCGCTGTTAATGACGACCCCGCCCGCGCTGCCGATCGTGGTGGCCGTTGAATCATTGGCGACCAGGATTTCCTTCATTAACAGCTGTAACGGGAACAATTCCCTATCCTTCAGCAGGACCATCGCGTTAAACCAGGAGTTCCAATTGCCGACCAAATAATACAGGAAGATAACGGCCAGCGTCGCCTTCGACAGCGGCAGGATCACCGTGACCAGGATGTTGGCTTGGCTTGCGCCGTCGATCAGTGCCGCTTCTTCGAGCTCTCTCGGAATCGACTGGAATCCGGTCCTTAGAATGATGATGTTCCATGTGCTTAAAGCGGTCGGCAGAATCATGGCCCACAAATTGTTGTACAAGCCGATGTCCTTCATTAACAGGAACCAGGGAATCAGCCCTCCGCCAAAGAACATCGTGATCGTAATCATGACCATGATGTAATTCTTGAAATACAAGTCCCGCCTGGACAGCACGTAAGCGCCCAATATCGTCATGACCATATTGACCAAGGTGCCCAGTCCAACGTAAATGATCGTATTCAGGTATCCCCTGAGCAGGCTGTTGTCCTTAAACACCAGCTTGTAACCGTCAAGCGTGAATCCCAGCGGTTTGAACAATACCCCTCGATGAGCCACCAAAGCGCCGGGATCGCTGACGGAAGCGAACAAGATATGCAGTATGGGATAAAAGCACACCAACGTTAAAGCGGTTAACAGCGTATAGTTCGTAAAGTCGAATACGCGGTCCCCGATGCTTTTATGCTTCCTGCTTCGTTTCACTTTGAGTTGCTTGATTTCCTCCATAACCTTCCCTCTCTCTTACCATAAGCTGGATTCAGATCTGCGCTTCACGATGGTATTCGTCATCCATAACAGCCCGAAATTGACGATGGAGCTTATTAAGCCTACGGCAGTGGAATAACTCAGGCTCGCTTCCCTCAAGCCCCTTCGGTAAACATAGGAAGCAATGACATCCGCCGTATCGTAGATCAAAGGATTGTAGAGCAGGATAATTTTCTCGTAGCCGGAAGCCATCAATCCGCCGATCGCAAAAATAAACAGAATGATGATGACCGGGCTGATCTGAGGCAGCGTAATGTACCACATTTTTTTCACTCTGCCGACCCCGTCGATATCGGCCGCTTCATATAACGAAGGATCGATGGAGCTCATCGCAGCCAGGTAAATGATGCTGTCCCAACCGATGCTCTGCCAGATTCCGGAAAAGGTATAAATCGGTCGGAACAAATTGGAGTACCCTAGAAGGGACGAATAGTCTTTTCCCGTTATGAAGGAAAGCAGCTGCGTAACAACTCCCTCATTGGACGTAAAGATGTGAATGATCCCGCACACGACCACAAGTGAAATAAAATGCGGCATGTACGTGATGGTTTGCACGGTCCGCTTGAACTTGGAAGAACGGACTTCATTCAGCAGCAAGGCCAGGATGATCGGTGCCGTAAATCCAAAGACGATTCCCCATACATTCAGCAGGAGCGTATTCTTGACGACTCTCCAAAAATAGGGTCCTGAGAAAAAATCAATGAAATGCTTGAAGCCCACCCAATCGCTATCCGCGAAGCCCAGCAAAGGCTTGAAATCCTTGAACGCGATCATGACGCCCCACATCGGCCCGTAGCAGAAGATCAAGAACCACGCCACGACGGGAAGGGCCATCAGATAAACGAACCAATTCTTTTTCAGGTCCTTTTGAATCAAGCGCTTGGTATTCTTGGGCTCTGAGGGTGTCCGGACATGGTCTACTCCCCTGTTTTTCCGTAATATCTCCATGAATCAACCACCTGTTCTTATTATGAAAACTATCGTTGGTTATACCGATCCAAGGCTGCTTGATGGAGACTCAAGAATTCGTCCAGCCCCATGCTTTGCGCTTCCTTCAAAAATTTATCGTAAGCATCGACCGGCAATTCGCCCATGATGATCTTCGCGAAATATTCTCCGCGCAGCGTGGACAACTGGTTCCCAAGCTCGGCTTCGCGCGAGGCTTCTTCTTTCGTAAACGTGATCGGCGGCATCGCCATGCTGGTGTCCATGTTCTCCGTCCAGTCCTGACGAATATCTCCGGAATAGCTGCCTTTCGCCGTGATCAACGGGTTGGCATTGTGCTCGTCGCGGATGTTCGGCCAACTATGCCAGCGGTATTTCCAAAGCGTGACGTCTACCGGCTGACCGTCCGGATCATTGTACATATAGCTGTTTTCCGGATAATAAGGCATTCCTTGCTCATCCACCAAGTGTACGGTGCCGTACTCCCCGAAGTTGATCAGCTCCCAGCCTTTCTTGGAATAGTTGAAATCCAGCCATGCCATCGCGGCTTCGACATTTTTGCTCTGTGTAGTGATGGCTGCACTGGTTCCGGTTCTTTTGAAGTTTTTGTAGGTGGTCGCGGATTTGTCCCCTTCATTCAGAACAGGATTCAGTGCCCCCACGAAATCAATGTCGTTCTGCACTTTCCAATAACTCCACATCGTATCCGGGGAATCCATCATCACGGCCGTATCGTCGGAAATCGCGCTGGCCATCCGTTGATTGAAATCGGCGGTAGCCCAGTCCCGGTTCAGCAGGCCTTCCTTGTTCCACTTTTGCATCGTTGCGAGATATTCCTTGGCTTTCGGCTGTGCCGGCCCCCAAGCCGCCTTGCCGTTCTCGTCCATGAAGGTCCAATCCCAAACGCCATATGCGCCATTAATAATGCCGGTAAAAATTTGGCCGTACGTCGAGCCGTAATTCAGCGGCGCCTTATATCCGACTTCCTTGCTTTTTTTCAGGAATTCATACCATTCGTCTATCGTGTTCGGGACTGGAAGTCCCGTCTTATCCAGCGCTTCCTGCTTGATCAGCATGCCGAACCAAGTCCATTCGGAATACGGCGCGATGCCGTAGAAGCCCAGCAGCCTGCCGTCGTCGGTCACGGTCGTTTTTCTTCTCATTTCGTCCGAGTTGCGCCATGCCGTATAATTCGGAGCGTGCTTTTCCATCAGGTCGGTGAGATCGAGGTAAGCGCCATCGTTGACCCCTGCTTCGAAGCCTCCCGGATAACGGCCCGGGTCAATAATGATGTCCGGCAGCTCGCCGGAGGAGATCATCAAGGTAAAGGCATCGGCTTCCTGTCCGACCGGCGGCGTAATGAAGTTCACCTTGATGCCGGTGAGCTTCTCCACCTGCTTCTGAACCAAGTGATTATTCATATCCGGGATGTTGGAGTTGGCAGGCATCCAAACATCCAGCACCACATCGCCCTTAACCGGATATGCGGAATAATCGCTTGGAATGACTTCGTCAAATACATCTCCGAGGTATGTATCGTTCAGCGTGCCGTTGACCTCATCGATTTGCTCCTGCGTCGGTGCTTTATTGCCGCGTATGTCCCCGCTGATATCTTCGAACGTTACCTCGTTCTTCTCTACTTCTTCCTCTTGGGTTACGGTGTTGTCCGGCTCGTCACTTGCCTTGCCGCTGCAAGCGGTTACCGTCGAAATAATCAGGATGGATATGAATAACAAAGTGAAAAAACGCTTCATCGTTCCGTTCATACTTAACCTCCCATGATATGAATAATTGCGAGCACCCCGCCGCTGCTCCCTAGAGGATCCATATGCCGTCGTTATTCAGGGGGCGTCCGGTTATAAGGCTTTTATCTGTCTTTTTTAATCCTTCGAAGCTAGTGTCTCCTTATGTCATAGCATCTTCGTGTCTTTGAAAGCCTTCGTCTCTTCTAATTGGCAAAATCTCGTTTCTGCTTCATCGGCTTCGCTTCATGTTCAACGCTTCATGTCTTTTCAGGCTGATTCATGACAAGGGTCATTCGCGGTCTAAGCACCTCCGCCCTGACACGATCCTCTTCATCATGGCCATTGGATATGGATCCCCTTTCACATGTGAAATTGATGAGACTGACAGCTGTTGCACATCCATTTAATACAATTATTCTGTATCTTTAACCGAAGTATAAGCATGCAACTCCGTCCTGTCAACGCTTTCATACACATTTTCCGTAACTAATTTTGTGTATTTTTTTAAAAACTTTTTGTTAATGAAAATATCGGGAATAATGGGACGCGGAAAACCCCTTTTGAATTAAGGTTTTTTATAAATCTCTGCTGTTCTTGCAGTATTTTCGCGATTCCGGCATACATGCGCCTCTCTTCGTAATAAACCCTCATTTATTACAGATATCGTGTAATAAATGAGGGTTTATTATAGATCAAATCCTATGAATATATCACTTACGCCAGTTTGGCATACCTTGCTCCTAACCATGTTTACTCTGTATTCCCTTGCATGATCAGGAGGTTATATATCCGCATACATTATTCTCCGGACGGTTTGGCCAGGGCGTCCGATTCGGCGGCCGGTACGCCGAAATCCGGAGTTCCATCCGGCTTCCAGCCGAATTTCTGGATGCGGGTCGACCGCAAGGTCGTCTCGACGCCAGGCGCGGGCAGCGCATGGTAAACGATCCAATCCTCCTCGCCATCCGGCGATTGCGTGAAGCTATTGTGACCGGTAGCGTACACTCCATTTTCCAAGCTTTTGCAAAATACGGGCTGCATCGATTTGGTCCAGGATTCCGGATCCATGGGATCCCCGTTTTCTTCCATCGTGAGCATGCCCAGCGAATAATCCTCCGACCAGGTGGTGCTGGCCGAGTACACCATAAAGATGCGGCCGTTCCGCCGGAGAATGACCGGTCCTTCGTTAATCGCCATTCCGCCTTGTTTTTCCCAGGACAGGGTCGGAGCCGTGAGCAATACATGGTCCCCCGCCAATGTCCAAGGGTTCGACAGGCGCATGATGTAGATCGCGGACCCGTAATCCGGGAAATGGCCATATCCGGCATACAGGAAATATAGCTGGTTTCCTGCGGTCATGACCGTGCCGTCCAAGCCGGGGACGGGAGTCGGCAGCGCGCCTTTCCATGCCCATTGTCCTTCCATCGGATCAGCCTCGGCGTTCTCCAGGACGCATATTTGGCGGGACTCATCCCCTCCTCCGTCATTCGCCGTGAAATAGATGTACCATTTGTTGTCCAAACGATGAATTTCCGGCGCCCATAGGTTATGGCTGTACCTTCCCCCGGGTTCCGGAGTCCAGATCGTTTTCTTCCGTCCTTCCGCAAGGCCGGTTAAGGTTGCGGATTGCGTCAGTTCCAGATGATCGCGTTTCGTCGACATAAAGTAATAATAGCCGTCCGTATGCTTCCATACCCAAGGATCGGCTGCCTGCTCTACGATCGGATTGTTGAATGTCGGTCCATTCACCATCTTCGAATCCCCCTTATCCCTTGAAATTCCTGGTTTTGATCAACACTACGGCAATTCAACCCTTGACTCCCTTGAGCTCCCCACACCTCCCGCAAAAAGTTAAACCCCATCTTACTGATGTCTTTCAGCCTTGTCTATACGCAAATTTACGAGGTTCACCGCGTTAGATTATATGACATCGGGAAGTGGGAAAAGTATGAATGGGAAGCATCTAAGCATCTATAGCCATCTTGGAAACAGCCGCGGTATTTTGATGTGTTTGATGGGAATTCATGGAGGTGCTGCATATCAAAAAAAGCTGACCCCGAAGGATCAGCTTTATCTTTTTCTTGATATCGATCTCGCCAAACGAAACCCGAGATCCTCAATCCGAAACGTCGGGTGGCTGCGGCGGCGGCATGTCGCTCCGCAGCCTCTGGCTTCTTCGGCCCAGCTCCCTCCGCGGAATACTCTGTAGGAGCCGTATACATTCGGATCGTAAAGATCCCAGCACCACTCCCATACGTTTCCGAGCATATCGTAAAGCCCCCACGCATTCGGCCGCTTTTTGCCCACCTCATGCAGGACGCCTCCGGAATTCCCTTCATACCAAGCGATGTCGTCAAGCTCTCCGTAACGGTAGCCAGGACTCCCGGCTTTGCACGCGTATTGCCATTCCGCTTCCGTGGGAAGGCGGTATCCGTCCGCCTCCTTGTCACAAACGACGGACTCGCCGTCATCCGTTACCGAATAACATTCGTTTAGGCCTTCGCGCCGAGATAACATATTACAAAAGAAAATCGCTTCATGCCATGATATATTCACGGCTGGGGACTCCATCAAATCATCGCATCCGGACGTCTTTGGCAGAATTGAGAAGTATAACGCCTTCGTTACAGGGACCGAAGCAAGCTGAAAAGCAGGCACTTCCACCGTCCACGAGGACTTTATACGGTCGTCCCTTAATTGAACTGCGCCTGCTGGTATGTTCAACATCGAAATCCCTTTTGGATCAAACCCAGGTACCGGCAACGATCTTCCTCCCGTATTCGCTACTTAATTACTCCATTTGCTTAAACGTTCGATCCCCTCTTGTTCACTGGGCAAGAAAAAGAAATCGTGGCCCTTATTGCATTCGTAAATAAAATCTTGAAGGCTTTGGCTTGGATATACCGAAAAGTCTCCAATGATCGCAATTTTCACCTGATAATTGATAAACTTCTGGAGAATGTCGCCTGCAAGCCGCGTCTTCAATTCGAAGAAAGACTCGCTTATCAACGATTGATCCATCACCATGCGGCGGCTGTCCGTTTCATATTGCACGGTGGCTATGAGATCCAGGGCCGTCTGGACATCCTTAATCAATACCTCGCTGCCGCTAACGACAGCAATCGTTCCTCCATCGGTTTCAACCTTCGTGATATTCATCAAACTCCTCCTCTATTGATAAGTCTTCTTACATAATCCTCACATATGTACCGGTTATCCTCGTCCTTGTCGGGCGGAATCTTCGCTACCCTAAAGAAGCTAAGGCCAATAACCATCGCCATCAAGCCATAGGCGGCACTGTTGGAATCTTCAACCGACATTTGCCCCGTCAGGTTACCGTATTCCATAATCTTGGAAATGCCTTGGAGATCGCGCTCGTAACTCTTGGATGCAACTTCCTGCAAATGACGGTCCAGCATGGCTTTTGAAAAAAACTGCACAAAGAGCTTGCCTTGATCCTCATAGGGGATAAACATCTTATCGACTCCGTCAAGCTGCGAAACATTCAGCTTCTGATCCGTGTCCACGCTGTACGGAGGCAGTATATGCTGCAGGACAACCTCCATCATTTCCTCCGCTGACATGGCAGGCTCAATGCCTGATTCGATCTTTAGCCCATAGTAGGCCAGGAACGACTTGAAGGCTTCGGTCGTCAAATGATCCTTATTCTTGAAATAATAAGTGACCACTCCCTTAGAGCAGTTCGCATACTCGGCAACCTTATCCAGCGTCATCCCTTCAATTCCATGCAAGCTGATGCAGGTTAACGTGGCGTTAATGACGTCTGCCCTGCGCTTTTGTTCCATTCCCAATTTGGGCATCACTTCTCACCTGACATCTTGATTTTATTTATACTGAACAGTCGGAATAAAAAAAGTGTACACAATGTTGATTCATGCTGTCAATGAACATTTGTTTGGCTGGTAGCTGGCTGCATGGGGCAAATCCTGAGCTTCTTCTACGATCTCTCGCCAGCTGCTGTATCAATCAAAGCAATAAAATTCTGGTTGAAGGAGGCGGACACGACCGCATCTTTTTAGAGTGGAGCATTTGTAGAGAACCTGTATAGCTATTGTAGAGAATTTGTAGAGCATGCTTTGTTATTCTGGTTTTCGCTTGTCAAAATATGTTCTTCCATGTCAAGAAGGCCGCCTTGGGGCAGGTTCGCTTGAGATGAAAAGTACAAGTCGACACACAAATCAAAAAGAAGGAGGATGATCAATTTCATGAAAAAATCCGGAAAATTCGGATCCTTGTTTATGGTGATCTGTATGCTCGTTGCCACGTTTCAGCCTTTGACGGCACCGGCCTCTGCGGCGGCGGCACCCGAGGACAAATGGGTCACCTATAAACTTGATGATTTCAGTAATCCCAAACAGGTCGGATTATTCTCGCTGAACGGCCAGGCCAAAGTGATGCAAGACAGTAAAGGTCGCGATATCCTGCGTCTGACCGAGGCACAAGGAAACCGGTTCGGTACGGCTTTTAACAAAAAGCTGATCGCGGCAGGGAACAACTATTCCTTCAGCACTTTTTTCAAGTTCCGCCTGAACGGGGACAATCGTACCAACTCTCCTGCCGACGGCATTACCTTTACCATTCAGGCCCAATCCAACAGTGCGGGCGAAGTCGGTGTGGGCATTGGCTATGGGGGGATTAAACCCAGCTTTGCGGTGAAGTATGATACATATCAAAACCCGAGCCCGGTCAATGATCCATCCGCTAACTACATCGGACTTGCAAAAAACGGTAGTGTGAACAATACCAACCCGGATTGGTATACAACGAACCTCAATGGCATTACGCTGTCAGGAGGAGAAGATCTATACTCCTGGATCGACTACGATGGACAGACCAAGGTCGTTAAGGTTTACCTCAGCAAAGATGCTACGCGTCCGACAACTCCCGTTCTGGAAACAAGCAACATTGACTTGGACGAAATCTTTGCCGGATATCCCGGCGTTTATGCCGGATTCACCTCCGCCACCGGCGGCTCGATGGAAACCCATGATATCCTTGGATGGTATTTCACGAACGAATTCGAGCCGATCGATACGGCAAATACAGGCTATGCCTACAAACAAGCTCCAACCGACGTCAGAATTGAAGTCGTTCCTACCTCTGAGCCTGGGAAGTATGAAGTGGTAGGAACCGCGCTTGATGTAAACGGCGATCCCGTGGAGGGAGCCCCGATTACCTTCTATTCCGAGGAAGGAGTATGGACTTCTCCATCCCAATCGACCAATAGCCAGGGACAAGCTACGGCCATTCTGGATTTTGGCGATAATCCTCCATCGGGAGAGATAAAGGTTGTGACGGTAGGTGGAGCTTACGCTACGGTACCGAAGGCTCCGGTCCTTTCATCAGGTAATACACCTGCAACAGCTAATGAGCTGTCGTGGGACACTGTAACAGGAGCTACTTATTATAGTCTTTATAAGGACGGTGTCCTGCTCGACACGAATATTCAGGTTCCCTCGTATACCTTGACTGGGGCAAATCTGGATGATATCTCACAATACACTGTAACGGCAGTTATATCTGGACCGGCCGGTACGATCGAGACCCTTCCATCTAATCCAGTTACTTTAGGGCTCTACTTTGATAAGCCGGAATACAAACTCAATACGAGTCCTCTTGCACAAAACTACACGCATCCTACGGTGGTTACGTCTGTTTATGAGAACGGTAGTAGAGACGTTACCCTGGATGTAACGGAGTTTACCGTTAAAAATCCACTCGTAGCTACGATAAGCGAAGACGGTTTACTGACGGCAATAGGTGCGGGCACCACCGTAATCGAGGCCGTATATAACGGTAAGACCACTCAATCCATTGTTAAAGTAAGCATCGATGCTCCGGCGTTAAAGACTGGGCAAGTGAATGCGACCAATGCCGAGTTATTGTGGAACGTCGTCCCGGGCGCTCAAACGTACAACATCTATGATGCCAACGGACAGCTGATCGCCGACGGAGTGACAGGCACTAGCTATGTGTTGTCCGGCCTGAAGCCGGAAACGAAGCAAAGCTATGTCATCAAAGCCGTCAGCAACGGCATTGAATCCCCTGCTTCGCCGTCCGTGGAAATAACCACGCCGGCCTCCGGCCTGCGCGATCTGTTGATCGATCCGGCAAGCGTCACGCTGCAGACCGGTGATCAGCACACGCCTAAGGTAACGGCGGTTTCCTTGGATGAAAGCATTCAGGATGTAACAGGCAAAGCCACATATACATCTTCCGATGATAAGGTGGCCACGGTCGATGCTAATGGCGTCGTTACCGCCGTAGCACCAGGCACGGCCATCATCACGGCTACGCATGACGGAAAATCCGTCACGCAAACCGTCCATGTTCATGATCAGGCATTATCTTACAACCTGGATGTAACGGTGACCCCTGAAGGCGTATTGGCTGACGGGAAGTCTCCGGTCACGGTTACCGCTAAGGCTACCGATTCCAATGGCAACCCGGTTCCTGGAGTGCCCGTGGTCATCACATATGATTCCGGAAAAACCAAGACGGTGACCACCAATGAAGAAGGGATTGCCGTATGGACATACGAACCTTCGGTTTTAACGGACACGACGCCGTTATACGACATCGTGGTGGCGGAGATACAGGATCCCGGCACAGGCACAACCGTTCAAGCAAGCAAGGGCGTACATTACTTCCCTGCCGCCATTGACGGCATCGTTGTGGATCAAATTACCGGCAAACCGGTAGCAGGCGCAAAAATTACCGTGGAATCCGATTTCAACAACGACGGAATTCCTGATTTCTCGGCTGAGTTAACGACCGGCGAGGACGGCTCCTACCAGATACCGGTTCCGCGCGGAAACTATACCTACGAATTGAATATTGAAACTCCGGTTCAAATCGGAGGGCGTGACGTCACGTTGACGCATACCAAACAGGTTACGATCGGTACAGTACAACCTGGCCAAACGATCAAACCTTCGAACCTGCTGAGAGGTCAATTATTCGTTGCTTCCGCCAGCGGAGCATCCAACCCTGACACCATCGGGGATATCCTTGGCAGCGGAAAAGCCGTTGCACTGCTTCAAGGCTTGAACGGCAGCAGCTTTAAGCAGCCGCTCACCGTCGCCAATGACGGAACGTTCTCGCTGGATCAAGTCCCGCCGGGGAAATACCAAATATCCTACCAGCTTGAACTGGCGGATGGGACGGTATTGGCAGGTCCTGCTTCCATCTTGGACGTGGATATGACCCAAGACGGACAGACTGCAATCGTGTATTCCCTGATAGATCCTTACGGCGTCATCACGGATGCATCGACAGGAAAAGTGATTAGCGGCGCAGACGTTCAATTGTATTGGGCTGACACTGAGCTTAACCGTCAGAAAGGACGGGTGCCGAATACGCTCGTATCCTTGCCTGCACTGGCTGGGTTTGCGCCTAACCAAAATGCCAATCCGCAGATTTCCGATGCGGCTGGCGAATATGCATGGATGGTATATCCGGAAGGCGATTATTACATCGTCGCGAAACGAAGCGGCTATTACACTTATGACACCCGGGTTTCCAAACCGAATGCCCCAGCCGTTAACGGTTCCGACAGTTATATCAAAGACGGGATCATCCATGTGGGACAGAGCATTATCGCATTTGACTTTGCTATGCAGCCAGTGCCGTCATCAGGTAATGGCGGGGATTCTTCAGGGTCTTCTTCCCCATCACCGCAGCCGCAGGGCGATGTGACATTGAACCTGTCCACGGACAAGAAGCAAGTCCAAGAAGGCACGCAATCGACCATTACCGTCGATTACGTTAATCGTACCAACGCGGCATTACGTGATGCATCGATTCAAGTTACCCTTCCTGAAGGCGCCGAAGTCGTGAATGCTCACGGCGGAAAGGTTGATGGCAGAACCGTAACCTGGAATGTGGCTCATCTCCCTGCCGGAAGCACCGGCAGCTTCAAACTGGACATCAAGTGGGGACTGATTGCAGCCAAAGAGATTCAATATGAAATCATCGGACATCTTACGGCAGGTAGCAGCAAAAAATCCAATAGCGTCCATGTTCAAGTATTCTCTGAACGGTTCGGCGATCTCCAGCATCAGCGTTATATTCTCGGGTTCCCTAACGGTAAATTCCAACCGTCCAATACCTTGACCCGGGCCGAGCTCGCTGCAATCGTTGCTCGTCTTTCGGAGAAAACCACAGGTAACGCGAACTCGAGCTTTAACGATATTCGAAAAGGACATTGGGCGACCGATTACATTCAAATCGCGGTATCCCAAGGATACTTCAACGGTTACGCAGACCATACGTTCCGTCCGGATGCACCGGTCACTCGCGGAGAACTGGCTGCGGTGCTGGCCCGTTTCCTGGATCTGGACACATCGGCTTCCGTGAATCGCCATTTTACGGACATCGAAGGAAGCTGGGCTGCCGAATCCATTGAGGCATTATATCGCAACAATTTGTTATCCGGTTATCCTGGAAACACGTTCCGGCCTAACAACCGCATAACGCGGGTCGAAGCCGTCACGTTGATCAACAAAGCGTTATACCGTGGACCTTTGACGGGATTGGAGCCGCTCTTCCCTGATGTAGCAGAAACCCATTGGGGGTTCGGCGATGTTCAGGAAGCAACGGTTTCTCACCAGTCCACTCGTAATTCAGACGGCGTTGAGGTTTGGGTTTCCACGCTTAAGGATAACGTGAAGTAATAATACTCTCCTTCATAGGGAGGATGCTGTCGATCATCAAAGCATCCAACCGCTCAACCCCCGGTCTTATTCCAGACCGGGGGTTTTCCTTGTTCCAGATACATGTAGGCATGCATTCAGCTAACTTAAAAATAGCGACAGGGTTATCCAGTGGGATTTTCCTTATCTTCCCTATGCTTAAATCCGACCCGTGCTATAATGGATTCACTATTTAAAGCAAACGGAACAGGGGCGACTTTTTCATGCAATCTCCTAAAACGGTACTGATTATTGAAGATGAGCGGGATATCTCGCGCATTGTGAACGATTATTTGCGTGTCCAGGGATTCAGCACGTTCATCACGGAGAATGCGAGGGACGGATTGCAGGGAGTCCGTAACCGGCAGCCGGATTTTATCATTCTTGATTTGACGCTGCCAGACGCTGACGGAATTGAAGTATGCCGTGAGCTTCGTACATTGACTTCTGCGCCCATACTTATTTTAAGCGCTCGCAGCAGCGACACGGACAAAGTGCTTGCCTTGGGTTTCGGCGCCGATGATTATATGACCAAGCCCTTCTCGCTCAGTGAGCTGGTCGCCCGGGTTCAGGCGCATTTGCGCAGAATGGCCGACCCGAAACTCCAGGCAGCAACACAACAGCTATTGCGATTCGGCACGTTATCGATTGATAAAAGCGCCCGCAAGGTCATGGCCGGACAGCGGGAAATTGCTTTATCCGCGAAGGAATTCGACCTGCTCTATTTTCTCGCATCCAACCCGAACCAAGTGTTTACCAAAACGCAGCTGCTGGATCAGGTGTGGGGGTACTCCGCTTATGTCGAGGATAATACGATCACGGTCTACATTCGGCGGCTCCGCGAGAAGCTGGAACGCAGCGGTATCAAATCCGCTTATATCACGACGGTTTGGGGTGTCGGTTATAAATTCGACCCCGATGAAACGGAGTAGCCTTTTATGCACTGGAAACCATGGTATGCAAGAAGGCTCTGGGCGGCTTGCCTGTCTCTTCTTATCATTTTGCTGTCCGTCGTTTGGCTCGCTTGGCCCTCGAACCAGCCTGCTTCGTCCTCCATCGTCAACCACATTCGCTTGCTGACCAATACGATCGTCCATACGTTGGAGAACGAGTTCGTCGAACTGCTCCCTCCCGATGCTCCAATTCGCGAGAAATTAACCGGCTGGAGTCAAGAAACAAGGATCGGCCTTAAGGTCGTGCTTCCTGACGGAACGATGATATATGACAGCGATGATTCATCGGTACGCCGTATTCATCCTCGCTTTGAACTGGACTATACGCTGCGTATGTCCGACGGCTACCCGCCCGATTACCACCTGGCATTTCCGCTGCTGGATGCCGGAACCAACGCCTTCGCAGGCTATGCGCAGTTTACGGTCCCTGCATCTGCAGCGACCGCGGCCATCCCTTCTTCCGGCTTGCTTCTCGTTGTGCCATGGACCTTGCTTTCCTTGGCGCTCCTAACGCTGCTTTATGTACTCTTCTCCACCGGACGCCGGGTGCAGCGGGATCTGGTTGAGCCTGTTGCCGGGCTCAAGCCCTATGCGGAAGCCATCCTGAAGGGCGATTACGAGCAGCGCGCCGAATGGGCAAGCAATAACGAGGTCGGCGAACTCTATGCCGTATTTGATCTCATGCGTGAAGAAATTCGCAATTTACATATGCAGCAAGCCTCGCACAGCCAGTCGCACAAGGAACTCATTTCCAATCTGTCCCATGATTTAAAAACCCCGCTGGCGACCATCAAAGCCTACATCGATGCGATTCGTGAAGGCATCTGCCCCGATCTGCCGAGTGTGATGGCTTACCTGGAGGTGGTGCATGCCAATACAAGCAAGATGGCTGTGCTTGTAGACGATTTGCTGCTGCACGCGCTGCGTGATCTGGACCAAATTGCGGTGCGTCCGCTGGAGCAATACAGTTCTTCTACGATTGAACCTGTGTTTCGAACCATGGCGCACTACATACGTACAATGGGAGTGCGCTGCGTGGAGCCTTCTTCCATTCCGAACGTGCTTGTTATCATCGATGCTGTGCGCTTCGAGCAGGTCATCGCCAATCTCGTCACGAATGCCCTGAAGCATACCAAGCCCGGGGATACGATTACGCTCGCCGTTGAGGAGTTGGCCGAATCATCCAGTTTACGGATCATAATTTCCGATACGGGCAGCGGTATTTCCCCGCAGGACATGCCGTTTATTTTTGAACGGTATTACCAAGGCGGTGTCCCGGACTGCAAGAAACTGGCCGAGCGGCACGGGGTTGGACTCGGTTTGTCGATTTGCAAATATATTATGGAAGCGCATGGCGGCACGATCACGTTTCACAGCAAACAGCAGCAGGGAACGACCTTCTGCTTGACTCTGCCGCTAAGCTGACCCCTGTCATACTTTATTAATAATTTGATAAGGAATGCGCAAGAATCGTCCTCTATAATTTGGAAGCATGAGAAGAGAGGAGACCCTGTCATGCCTACAAACAAAACCATCATGCTGCAAGCTTCCAATTTATGCAAAACCTATACCACCGGCAAAGAGCAGTACCATGCCGTGCGCAATGTCGATCTGTCGATATATGCCGGCGACTTTACTGTGATCATGGGAGATTCCGGGTCCGGAAAGTCGACATTGCTTTACTTGCTTAGCGGACTTGACGCCGTGACGGCCGGTGAAGTCCACCTTAAGGGACAGCGCCTCGATCAATTTTCGGCTAAGGAGCTTGCGCGTTTTCGAGCAGATCAGATCGGTTTTATCTATCAAAACAGTAACCTCGTGCCGGATTTGACGCTGTTCGATAACGTCGCTCTTCCTGGTTATATCGCCAATCGGGATAAAGAAGCCGTAAAACAAAGGGCCAATGACCTGATGACAAGCCTGCAGCTCGAAAAACAAGGCACCCGGCTGCCTTCCCAGGTGTCCGGAGGCCAGCAGCAGCGGGCCGCCATCGCCAGGGCGCTCATCAACCATCCGGATATGATTTTTGCCGATGAACCCACCGGCAGCCTCAACTACGAACAAGGTGTTACGGTGCTCGATATCCTGAGCCGGATGAATGCGGAGGGCCAATCGATTGTCATGGTCACCCACGATATGAAGGCAGCCTGCCGCGGCAATCGCCTGATCTACATTCGCGATGGCAAGATCGGCGGCACGCTGGATATGGGACCCTACGTCCCGGAGTTGGCCTCCGAGCGGGAAGCGATGATCTTTGCTTATGTCACCGGGAGGAGGTAGTCCAAGATGCGTGCCATATTGACGCTGTGCTGGGGGAACATTCGCAAACGAAAATTGCAAAACGCGCTGATCGCACTGCTCATTGCGCTATCTGCTCTATTAGTCAGCACCGCTTTCACGGTCTTGATGAATACGGAAAATGTATTCGAAGAGCGCCATACGGCTGCTCAAGGCGCCCATGAAATCATAAATATGACCCGCGGGCTGCATGATGAACGCATGGTTGCCGATTGGTGGTCAACCCAGGAGGGCGTGACCGCCTCCAGCCTTATTCCTTACAAGCCTTGGACCGGCTTGGTCTATAACGGGCAAGAACTGCCCAATCTTTATCTGTATATGATCGGTACGCCTCCGATGCCGCATGGGGTCAATAATCCGCTCCCCGGCGCCGGACCGGCTCAACTGACCGTTCCGGAAGCCGGAACCGTCTGGGTACCCACCTCGCTCGCCTACAAATACGACATGGAAGTCGGCGATGAACTGGTGTTCACGGCCGGGGCTGCCCCGGTACAATTCACGATCGGCGCTATCGTTATTGACCTGTCACATGGCGGCCCCTTCACCACCACTGCACGCATCTGGATGAACGAAGCGGACTACCTTTCGACCATGGGCGGCTTGTCCACGCCAGAGCAGTACCTGGTGTCGCTTCGCTATGCGCATCCCGAACAAAGCGGGGAGTACTGGCAGCGCTTTGAGCAGGCGCTCGGATCGCCGTTTTTGGAAGAACGCGTTTCGTTTGCCGAGCTGTCCGCCTTTTACTTTATCATGAACAAAGTGATCGGCTTCGTCATGAGTTTCCTCGGACTGGTCATGATTGCTGTCGCCTTGCTTACGATCGGCTTTACGATCACGGACACGATCCTGGCCAATTACCGCACGATCGGCATTCTCAAATCCATCGGCATGACCTCCGAACGCATCATCGTCACCTATATGCTGCAGTACGGCTTGTTGACGGTTATCGCCTTGATCCCTGCCCTGATCGGCAGCCGTCTGCTGTCGGATGTCATCATTCAGAATTCCTTATCCTTCCTTAAATCCGAGGCGGCACCAGTTTCCGTGCAGGCGCTGGGAGTCGCAATCTGGACCGGCATCGGCATGCTGATCATCATCCTCTTGTGCGTCGTCCTCTATGCAGCCAAAACGCGCCATATCGAGCCGATTCAGGCGATCCGCTATGGCATGTCGGAGTCTTCGCATACCCATGCACATCGACATGGAACCGGCACAAGGCTGCTGGACCGATGGTCCGTACCCGCCGTCATCGGATGGAAGCATGTGACCGGCAACAAAAAAGGGGCGGCGCTGGTCTTTCTGTTGATGAGCATTACCGCGGCGGTGCTCGTCTTTGGCACCCTACTGGTAACGAGCGTCTATCGCATCAGCGAAACCTCCGCCCAGTGGGGCTACGACGATGCGGATATCGCCATCATGGTGATCAACGCTGACGGAATGGATCGTACAGAATTGCAATCTTATATCGAGAAGGATCCCCGGGTCCTCAGCCTGAATTGGTCCGGCTCGGCTATTGGAGTTGTTGCGCAAGCAGATGGCACTCAACCGACGTTCAGCCTCCCGCTGACCGTGGTGGAAGGCAGCATGGACGAGATGGGATTGGCCTCGCTGACAGGCCGGAACCCCGTGCTGCCTAACGAAATTACGATCGGAGTCAACATTGCACGCAAATTGAATAAAGATATTGGCGATGCCGTCACGATCTACATCGAAGGAAAACCGCATCAGCTGCTGATCACCGGCACGTTTCAGTCCATTTCCAACCTGTCGAATATCGCTCGGATCACATCGGATCTTGTCGGACAGATCCATCCGGACGCCGGGTTTGTTCAACTTCGGAACCAAGCGGATAGCGATGAGTTCGTGCGACAGCTGAATCAACGCTATGGTCCGGTGATCCAGGCCCTCAAGCAGGAAGTGCTCCTGGATTCCGTATTCAAGGAGGCCACTGCCGTGCTGCTCATTCCGATGAGTTTGCTGGCCCTTCTGTTCCTCACCGTCACTTGCCTGATCGTCTATAGTACGTGCCGCCTGCATATTCGCAAGGAAACGAAAACCTACGGCATTTACGCTTCGCTCGGCCTGACGGCATCAGACATCCGCCGCGCGTTGACAAGCGGCATTGCCGGAGTGGCTGCCCTCGGTACGCTGGTTGGCATGGTATGCGGAGTCTACGCGCTGCCAGCCGTACTGCGCGGCTTGCTGTCTGCCTACGGCATCGTCAAGGTGCCGCTGGTCATGGAGTGGCCGCTGGCGATTGTCCTGACGCTGATCGCTCTTGCCATTGCCGTCAGCGGCTGCTGGTTGGCTTCGCGGGCCCTTGACCGCACCTCCTTGCGAGTGCTGGTGACGGATTCTTGAGGAAAGTCAACGAGAAACGGCTGCGGCAGACTAATGAGCCATTTACCAAACGAGGCGAAAGCTATCGGTTTCGCTGTTGAACGAGAAAAAGATGACCTCCGTTTTTCGGAGGTCATCTTTTTTACCTTCTTGGCTTTGTTCCATATTTTACTTACCGGACAAATAAAGGCCGAGCTCTGACAGCAGCGCACTTCCCACGTACGTGCCCGTGAACACGAACACCGCAACGATCGCGACGCGCCAGGAGGTTTTGCGAAGATCAACCAGCCTGTCGGCTACGGAAATGCCGGCGAACGCCAAAATCGGAGTGGTGATGGACAAAAAGTTGACGTTGGCAATGGCGTCCACAAACACATCCGAAATCAGGCAGCAGATCAGCGAAACGATCGATACCCAGCCGAGAACCGGGAATTCCTGCAGGAATTTCAGCGGAACCTTTTTCATGAGCGTCGAGATTAGAACGCCGATGAAGGAAAAAAGCCAAAGCACGGATAAGCCGGCTATCGTCCCTATCGTTATATGGCCTTCGCCGTTTTTGATGAACTTCATTTGCTCCGTAAATAAAATAAGACCGACGCTAAGCAGCAGGACGAGGGCATATTTTGCGTATTTATTCAAACCGGTGCTCATTTCTTTTCACCTCTGACCATTAATTTGTACATAAACCGCTGCAGCGGGACCGCGAGAAATACCATCGTATACGTTCCGAGAAAGCTGGTAAGCAGCTGGCTCGCAGCAGCGTATCCGTTAATGGTCTCCGTCATTTCAGGAGAATGCGCGATTAACGCGGAAGAAGAGCCTGTCATCATGCTGGCGGAACCGACCCCGGAGGACATCGCCAGCGCTTCGATCGAGAAGCCGGCGGCAACCATGACCGGCGCCAGAATGCTGAAGAACAGCGTGCCGAATAGGGTACCGATAATATAGAGGGACAGTACCCCGCGGCCTTCGTCGGAGTCGAGCGTATACTTCTCGGAGATGTAAGCGAGTTCCCCTTCCCTTCCAAGGCCAAGCGTAGCGCCGATGGCTTCCCTTCTCAGGCCGAGCAGGATGGCGATGGGAAGTCCGAGCACAATCGTCCCCAGGTTGCCGATTTCCTGAATGATGAATACCCAGCCTACTTTTAAGATTTCTTCTAATCTAGGAGCAACGTCGGCTCCGTATCTCGCCATAAGCGGCAGCATAATAAAGATCAGATACTTGCTGGAGAAACCGACGTTTTCCTTGCTGTAAATTTTCTTCATCAAGCCTTTACGGAATATCGACAAGCCGAGCACCATCGTGATCAAAATGGCGAATACGAGTGGAAGCAGGCTTATTTTCACGGAGCCGACCTTGATGGACTGAATGCCGATAAATTCGGCAACCGCTATAACAATGAGCACGAATGCAAGCAAATAGAGATACTGTAGTTTTAACTTCATGCCATGATGTCCTCTTTTCTTTTTTCTTTCTTAATGGGAGCCAACGATCGACGCAAGGAGCTGCTCGTATTCGGCGAATGTGCGGCGGTACAGCTTCGAGCGGTCGATACGTCCGCTCATGCGCTCCAGCACCTGCGTTAAAAATCTCGGGAACACTTCATAAATAAATTCCGGATCGATATCCTTGAAATCGTCGCCGTGGATCGTTCCCGTAAAGCCGCTGTAGCCGATTTGAATGCAGGGCATCATGAAGGCTAAATCCCCAATGTCTCCTGCAGCGCTGATGGCGTTGTTGTTCCAAATACGCGCGATCTCCTCGTTATCCTGGAACGCCTCCAGCACGAACTCGGACAAATACCGGTCCTGAACGAACGGCAAATATCCCATCTGCGTCTTAATCTCGACCTCGCCTTGAAGGGCCAGCGCGCTGCCCCTGGCCGCATCGTCCATCTTGGAGGCCGCTTCCTTCATGTAGTCCACCGACTGGGTGCGCAGATCGCTGCCAACCGTAATCCGGTTGGGAATGACGTTGGTCGACATGTCGGACTCCAGGACGATCGGGTTCATGCGGACCTTCTCGCTGTCCTTCATTTGCTGCCTGCTGAGGCCTAACGCCACATTGAACAGGGTCGACATGCTGTAGGCATTTTTGGCGGAGAAAGGATCGAAACCGGCGTGGGTTGCTTTTCCGGTAAACGTGTAATGCTTATATAAGAATCCGGCCAGGTCGCAGTTGATTTCGATCGTGCGCTCGGCAAACTCTCCTCCCATGGCGTGTACGCACAGCCCGATGTCGATATCGTCGAACACGCCGAGTTTCATCGCTTCGGGTTTTCCTCCGTAATAGGAGATCTTGCCGCTTCCGAGCAGCTCGTCCCTGTAAGCGAGATCCAAATACTCCTCGGCGGGAATGAAAATAAACGTTAGACTATAATCCAAAGCGTCGTACGCCTTGGACTCGAAATAATGTTTGTATAAAGCCAGGGCAATCGCCACCTGCGTATAATGACCGCAATTGTGTGCCGCACCCGTTGCCTCGTCCGATCGCCAATGGGTTGGAGCATATACCGCATCAAGCTCCGCGATAAAAGCGATGTTCAGCGGCTTGCCGCCGCCAAGCGTTGTCCGAAGGCCGGTTGTGCTGAATGATTGCAGCTCGATATCCGGATTAACCTTTTTCAGAAAATCCACTACCGTTTGATTGGTTTTAAATTCCTTGTAGCCAAGCTCAGGGTTATCGAATATGGTCTGTCCTACACCTGCAATTTCTTCGTACTGTTCTTTAAAACTCATAGCTGCCTCCCTCTTGATGAAAATAATCCTAATGTTAGTTTAGTTTTCTTAATTGTGTCAATAAAAATCACGTTATATTATTTTCCTATAGAAGTGATTATATTTACATATAACGCTCTCGTTTTCCCTTTGTTTGATAGCTGCAGATGGACGAAAGAAAAAAGAATCCGGATTAAGCCCGGATTCTCTTTTATAACTTTGTGCACTTTTTTCATTAATAAACTTCATAGTTTTGCCCGGTTTGAGCCCCTTCCACACTCTTTTTATACGCTAGCGCTACACGTGCGGCTGGCACGGCTTCAAAGCCCGGGAAAAACTCGCCGTATTTATCTAGGGACTCCACTAAAACATTAGGGCTTACGCTGTTTATGCGAATTCCCCTCGGCATTTCAATGGCTGCGGATTTAACGAATGCCTTGACACCGCCATTTGCCATGGCTGCCGATGCGCCCTGAGGAATGGGATCATCCATCATAATTCCGGTTGTTAAGGTAAAGCTTCCTCCGTCATTCATATAATCCAGTCCTAGAAGGACTAGATTAATTTGGCCCTTAAGTTTGCTTTCAATGCCCATCTCATTTAGCTCCGGCGTCAATTCTGCAATAGGACCAAAATGCGCACCGCCTGTTGCGCTGATGACCGCATCCACTTTTCCGATTTTTTTATACATGTTTTTAATGCTGTTGACGGAAGTAATATCCACTTGGGCATCGAAGCCGTTTCGCCCGGCATGTACGATTTCGTGATTTTTTTCTAATTCTTTAGCGACTGCTCGTCCGATCGTGCCGCTTGCGCCAATGATTACTACCTTCATGTGCAGCCTCCTTATTCCTGTGAGATTTCAATTATATTATACCCACGGTTTTGCTTGCAGACATCGAAAGATCTCCTAGAGAAAGGCCTTGAAATATTATAATAAAAAACCATGTTCTGTAAATGTCCGTCCTAACAAGTCTTTCGAACCTAACGTTTGTTGACTATAGTATCAAGTTTGTTATCTGGAAGCAGCGTTTCCTCCTCTTATACAATGAAATCAACAAGTGTACGACAAGCGAGATTACACCGTAAGGAGTGACAGACATGAGCTCTCAAGCCGAACCCAAAAAACGAAAAGCGCTTACGAATGCGCTGGCACAAGCAGGATACGGAATTGACCCTCTTGGCGCTGCCAACCACGATCTGGTACATCCTGTTTAGTTTCTTACCGATGTTCGGGATCATTATCGCCTTCAAAAATTTCAAGATTAGCGGCGGGTTCTTGAGCAATGTGTTCAACAGCCCTTGGATCGGGTTCAAAAACTTCGAATTTCTATTCAAGTCGAATGACGCCTGGATCATTATTCGAAACACGATAGGATACAACATTGTGTTTATTGTGCTGGGGATCGTTCTGCCCGTCCTATTCGCGATCATGATCGGCCTCCTCCACAGCCGCAAAGCCAGCAAAGTCTATCAGACGATGATGTTCCTCCCCTATTTCCTGTCGTGGGTCGTCGTATCCGCCGTAGGCTGGGCATTCCTGAGCTTTGATAAAGGGATCGTCAATCAAATGCTCGTCTCGATGGGCAGCGATCCCATTAACTGGTATATGGAGCCGAAGTATTGGCCGTTTTTTCTGATTCTCTTGAATGTCTGGAAGGGCCTGGGCTATGGCATGGTCATCTATCTGGCGACCATCACGAGCATAGACAGCACCTATTATGAAGCAGCCGTCATCGATGGCGCGTCCATTTGGCAGCAGACAAGATTCATTACGCTGCCCATGCTCAAGCTGGTGATCGTCATGATGTTCATACTGGCGGTAGGGCGCATATTTTACACCGATTTCGGTTTGTTCTATCAGGTCACGCGAGACTCCAATTCGCTGTTCAACGTGGCGACCACGATCGATGTCATGGTGTATAAACAACTGAAAACGGCTACCGTAGGCATGGCATCCGCAGCCGCATTCGTACAGTCTGTTCTGGGATGCGCTACGATTCTGGCCGCTAACTGGATCGTTCGCCGAATCGATCCCGATAGCGCGATGATGTAAGGAGGCAAGAAGATGACATCGAAATCTACTTATCAGACAGGCCTTGAGAAGTTTAACCGTACAAACAAAGCCGTCAACCTTTTGTTCAACCTGATCTTCATTCTGTTGGCGCTGCTCTGCGTCATACCTGTAATCGTAGTCCTGTCCATCTCCTTCTCCAGCGAGGAGTCCATCCGCGAGACCGGATATCATCTGCTGCCGGTCGCCATGTCGGCCGAGGCTTACGTATACATCATCAAGCAGGGAACGATGATTCTGCGGGCCCTCGGCGTATCCGCCCTCGTTACCGTGGTCGGTACCGTGCTCGGGGTGCTGCTGACCGCCTCCATGGGTTACGTTCTCTCTCGCCCCAACTATAAGCTGAGGGGATTTCTGACCTGGGTAGTATTCATTCCGATGGTATTCAACGGCGGCTTGGTATCCAGTTACTTCATCAACACGAATTTGCTGGGACTGAAAGATAGCATCTGGGCGCTGATTCTCCCGCTCGCCGTTTCATCGTTCAACGTCATCATATGTAAAACCTTTTTCAAAAGCACGATTCCCGACGGGCTGATCGAATCGGCCGAAATCGACGGCGCGAGCCAGCTGCGAATCTTCTTCTCCATCATCATGCCGATCTCGCTGCCGGTCATCGCCACCATCGGACTGTTTCTCTGCTTTGCTTACTGGAACGACTGGTTCCAATCGATGCTGTATATCGACAACCAGAACCTGTATTCCCTGCAAGCGCTGCTCAACAGCCTAATGAGCAATGTGGACGCACTCGCGAAGAATGCAGCGAGTATGGGCGTAAGCTACGCCATGCTCGTCGCTACGATGCCGAAGGAATCCGCCCGCATGGCGGTCGCCATTCTCATCGTGCTGCCTGTAGCATTCGCCTACCCTTTTTTCCAGAAATATTTTATTTCCGGATTGACGGTCGGCGCCGTGAAGGGCTAATGACGAAATAAACCAAGACAAGCTTGGTTTATGATAAATATCCGCTGTACACACTTAGGTAATTCAACTTCAAAAAGGGGGAAATGAAATGAAAAGAGCATTAAAGTTCATCTCTACGCTGTGCGTGCTGACGCTTATGTTGACTGCTTTGGCAGCCTGCGGCGGCTCGAAGCCTGCACCTGCGACAGACGGATCCCAAACCACGCCGGACACATCCAATGACACCGAAACGGCAAGCAAGGATGTACCGACGTTGACCTGGTGGACCATCGGCGGCCAAGTGCCTAACAATTTCAGCAAAGCGGTGGATGCCATGAATGCCTACACGGCCGAGAAGATTGGCGTGAAGGTCGACATCAAGGTAGCCAGCTGGGGTGAATGGGACACCAAAATGAATACCATCGTGAATACCGGCGAGCCATTCGACATCATGTTCACGAACAGCGGTAAATACAGCAAGCAAGTAGCTATGGGCGCGTTTGCCGATATTACGGATTTGGTTCAGAGCGAAACGCCGGACTTATACAAACTGATTCCCGAGAAGGTATGGGAAGGCACAAAGATCGGCGGCAAATATTATTCCGTTCCGACTTACAAGGATTCCGCGCTGACGCAGTACTGGGTATTCGATGATAAGTACGTGCAAAAGTACAATATCGACATCAACAATATCAAAACATTGCAGGACCTGGATAAACCGCTTCATGACATGAAGGCCGGCGAAGGCAAAAGCTTCTATCCGCTGCCAATGACGCAAGGCGAAGGCTTGAACGGCTTCTTTAACGACTATGACGATTTAACCCTGGGCTTCCCTCCGATCGGCGTCAAAGCGGACGACGCATCGCGCACGGTTGTCTCCGTGCTGGAGCAGCCTGATGTTGTGGCTAATCTGAAGCTGCTGCATCAATGGTACCAGGATGGCATCATCAACCCGGATGCGCCGACGAAGACGGAGAACGACAAAGGCAGACCGTTCTTTGCAGCCCAGGCATTCCCGGGAGCCGAGATCAGCTGGCAGATCAATGACGCCATCGAGAAGTACGATATGGTCCAGCATTACGGGCCGATCTATACCACCAGTACGATTCAAGGCTCGCTGAACGCGATTTCGGCGAATTCCAAGTATAAGAAGGAAGCCTTGAAATACCTTGAATTGGTGAATACGGATCCTAAACTTCGCAATATGCTGGCATTCGGCGAGTTGGGCGTGGATTACAACAACGTCGATGGCGAAAAAGTGATTGAGCGTACATCCGATACTTGGCCGCTTGCGGCTTACACGCAAGGCACGTTCTTTAATCTGGCTGTTACGAAAGGCGCTCCTGAAGATCAATGGGAGCAGGTTAAAAAGCTGAACGATGCAGCGAGCTCCTCTACCGTCCTCGGCTTTGCGCTGGACATCACCGATCTTCAGACCGAAGTGGCGAACTGCCAGGCCGTGTGGGATAAATACAAATATGAAATCATTACAGGAGCATCCGATCCGGAGAAAGTGATACCGAAAGTCACCGCTGAATTAAAGTCGGCCGGCATGGACACGATCATGCAAGCGGCCCAAGAGCAGATCAATAGTTACTTCAAGTAAATTCCTGCGCATCCCTTATTAGGACACTTTTAAGGGATGCTTTTTCCATCCTATCTATGAAGCTTGGCGTGAATCGTGTTACATTGAGATTAAGCTGCGCATATTTAAAGCGACCTGCTGCAATTGAGGTGTCGTATGGGCTCATTTTTACAAATCAAAATCTATCGCCACAAGTTTATTGCCTATGTCATCTTCGTCGTGGTCATCGGTCTGACGCTTGGTACGCTGACCAGTGCCATGCTGCTGAATCAATGGGTGGGCAATGCCCGCATCGAGGCGGCTAATGCCTTTGCGCGCGTGGAGAATGAGCTGCAGTATGATGCTGACCGAATCGAGGCTTACATGCAGCGCATCTACTCCAATCCCGGACTGATGGACGATGCTCGCAGCTTTCTAAGCAGCAGCGCGGAAGGCTATTTAACCAGCAGGCTGCAGAACAGCCATTTCTCCCAGCCGCTGGTTTCGTTTCCCGAGGATGTGAAGACCTATCTGTACAGCTGGGCGCAGGGCGAAATCACGCAGATTAGCCTGCATACCGGCCATTACGGCAATGTCGTACGTTTTAATGAGCACGGGATAACAAGCTTTACCTTCGGGCTGCCGAATACGGACGAGGCGTTCCGCGATACGATCATGAAGGGCTTCGTCTATCGCAAGAAACTGTCAAATCCGACGCCGGGCGCTCAGGAGTTCGGGGAAATGCGCTTTTTGGTCAGCAGCGATCAAATCTTTAAATCCATTCGAAATTTCCGGTTTGGCAATGCCGCCGCGGTCAGTGCTACCGGCGAAACCTACCTCATCGGCAATGGGCAGGACCAGGACTTGGAGGAGCTGTCCCGACTGGCCGAGGCAGACGGCCGCAGTCATGGTTTTATATCGAGGGGTGTACGGAAGCATATCTTATTCGTTTCCTTTCCGTCCACCAAGTTTAATTTCAAATTTATTAGCATCATTGATTTATCCATGCTGATTCGTCAGCATGCCGGGATGCTGGTCGCCATCTTTCTGATCGTATTGACGGCCATGGTCAGCGTGCTTCTTCTCATCGCATATAATATGCGGGATGATGCCCTCTTCCTCCGCCGCATCATTCAATCGATCGGACGGGTGAAAATGGCCAATTTTACGCCGAACCGCCCCGCCCGGTACCGTCGCAACGAATACGGCATGATCGCCCGGGAATTGGACGATATGATTCAGCAGCTGGACAAGCACATCCGCAATGAATATCTGCTCAAAATCAAGCAGCAGGAAACCGAAATGAAAGCGCTTCAACATCAAATCAACCCTCATTTTTTATACAATACGCTGGAGGTTATCCGCTCCACGGCGCTAGTAAATCAGGACCGAGACACCGCCGACGCCATTGCTACGTTAGGCACGCTCTATCGTGAAATCGTCAAAAAGGAAAATATCATATCGATTGCTAGCGAGCTGGAATTGCTTCAGAAGTACTTGGAGATTATGGAGTTCAAGTATCCCGAGCGTTTTTATTATCAAATCAATGTTGAGCCGGTGCTGCACTCGATCCCTACCGTGAAATTCTGGATGCAGCCCCTGGCCGAGAATTTTTTCATTCATGGCTTTAACGCGAATCATGAGTTTAATCTGTATGTCGTCAACGGATTTGAAGCGAATGATGCTTATGTGCTGGAATTCGTGGACAACGGAAGCGGGATTCCGCCGGAGCGTTTGGATATCGTTCGCAGCACGCTGTCCAACCATGATGAGACTTCTTCCCATAGTATCGGACTGCGCAACGTATATACGCGCCTTCATTTCTTTTATGGAAACGGCCTTTCGATCGAGATTGAGAATAATGAGGAAGCTGGAGTCAAGATTTCCGTGCGGATTTCAAAAGAGGTGATTGAACATGTACAAACTGATGATTGTGGATGACGAACCTCAGATTTTGGAGGGAATGAAGCGAATCCTGGATTGGAAGCAATACGGATTTGGACGGATCGAAACCTGTGAATCCACGGGGGAAGCGATGTCCAAGGTGGTGGACCTGCTGCCGGACGTCGCCATTTTCGATGTCTGCATCGGCAAGGAGCTTGGATATGAAGCGATCCAGAGACTCAACGAATTTCAAATCCCTACGAAATACATCATCATGAGCGGCTACAGCGAATTCAAGTATGCCCAGGAAGCCATTCGGTGCGGCGTCAAAGACTATCTGCTGAAGCCGGTTGAACGTACCAAGCTGCAGCAAGTGATCGAGAAGATCATCGTCGAGGATCTGGGCGGTTCGATAGGTGACCGAAACGGCGAAAGCTTGAACCAGGATCCGGTGCTTGGCGTTGGCTATGACAGCTTATCCAAGCTGGTGAACCGGATTCTGCTGATGATCAGGACGGAGTATGCTCAGAACATCACCTTGAAATCCGTGGCGGAGCGTTTCCAGATGAACAGCACCTACCTCGGACAATTGTTTCTCAAAGAAACCGCGATGAAGTTTTCCGAATACCTGATGGCTTACCGCATGCTTTTGGCACAGGAGAGTATTCAATCGACGGATGAGAAAATTTCCTATATCGCGTTTTCCGTGGGTTACAACAATCTCAATTATTTTTATACGCACTTTCACAGCTTTTTCGGGAAATCTCCTTCTGAACTGCGGGGAAAAGGGTAACGCATACGTGGCGGAAAGGAGGACATCGATGGTTAAATACGCTAGAAGCTTACGGTCTATAATGATGATCAGCCTGCTGCTGCTGTTCACATTCTATACAATCGGCTGCTTCGGACAGCCTGATTTTGACGACGAACCGCATGTCGGCGACACGGTCAACCTGATCTATTATACGATCGGTGAGCCCGACAAGGATCTTCGCCTCGTCAATGATAAAATCAATGAAATCATGGCTCGCAAGATCGGCGTGACGATCACCTATATCAAGGTAAGCTGGCAGGAGTATGAAGATCGGCTGAACACGCTGATATCCGCCGGAAGCCCGTTCGACATTGCTTTTGCGCCCGACTATGCAACCACCGCGATGCGCGGAGCCTGGTTGAGGCTTGATGACCACCTGGCCGGCCTGGGCAAGGATATGTACGAGGCCATCGATCCCACCTTTTGGCAGGGGGTCCGCATGAACGACGGCAGCATTTACGGCGTCCCTACCAATAAGGAGTTAGCCGTACGCGATCAGTGGATGTACCCTGCCTCGATCGTGGACAAACACCATATCGACATCACGAAGTACAATACGCTGGAATCGCTTGAGCCGCTCCTCCGGATGATTCAGCAGAAAGAGCCGGATTACATTCCTATGGAGTTGGATCGGGATTCCCATAATTTCTTCGCTCTCTACGGATACGAATACATCATGAACCATAAAGTGCCCTTGATGATCAGATCGCTCGACCAGGACGCACCGGTGGTGAATATCTTCGAAACCAAGGAAGCCCGGCAGGTTCTCGATACGCTGCGGCGTTATTATAAGCAAGGCTTCATCAACAAGGATGCGGCGCTACGCGAGCCGGGAGGGCTCAAACGAGGCGCCAAGGTGTTCTGGAAGTCCTCCGGCGGGGGGCCGCTCTCGGAGACGACTTGGAGCAAGGATCGCGGTTATAAGGTGGTAGCGAATCCCGTAACCCCCAGCACCGTTACTACGGAATCCGTCCGGGGAGGCATCATGACCGTTAATGCCAATACCAAGCATCCCGTAGAATGCATTAAGTTTCTGAATTTGCTTAATACGGACCCGGAGATACGGAATTTATTCAATTATGGGATCGAGGGCATCCACTACACATTGGACGAACAGGGGCAGGTCGTTCCGAAAACAGACAAAGACAGCCATGGCGAACCGATCCCGGATGCGCCTGCAAGCAGCTATTCAGGCGTGCAGTACACGCAGGGGAATTGGTTTATCCTGAAAACCATGGGCGGCGATAATCCGGACCCGCTCGACAAATTGGGAGCAATTCCGTCAATACAACGCCGGAGTCGTCAATTCCACCGTGCTTGGATTTACGCCGGATCTATCCGCGCTGACCGCTCAAACCGATAACATCGAGATGGTCTGGCATAAATATTACCCAAGCCTCATGACGGGCTCCGTGGATGTCGATACGATCCTCCCCAAGTTTAACGAGGAGCTGAAGCTAGCAGGCATGAATGACGTGATCCAAGAGGTGCAGAAGCAATTGGATGCTTGGCGCATCGGCAGGAAGTAAGTACTGGCCCCCGCTTCCCTGATTGGTTCGAGCTTGGCCCAAATCGAGAAATGGACCCTATTCAAAAGAGACCCTAAAGCGGATAGCTTCAGAGTCTCTTTCGCTTGTTCACCCGGACGGTAACGGGGAGCACATTCAAGATATTCTCTATTCCCACTTATCGTAGGCTGCGTGCAAGTTGGTCCCGGACAGGAGTCCTTTTTGCAGCTGCGGATTCGGAACGATGCGGTTATACTTCATAATTTTCTGGTTGATGGCCTCTACCTCGGCCTCGGGAATCGCATTCGGGTCCTGAAGGTCAAGAAGACGCTTGATGTCGGCGGCGATTTCTTTTCTCAGCTCCACCCAGACCGGCTGGTAATTCGCGTTCTTCATGATACTGGCTAGCACATCGCCGTCCTCGATCTTGATCGGCTTTCCCTTCAACGGCAAGTCGTCAAAGCCGCCTTCTCTGGCAAACTTGTCGATGGCCGATTCCAGGAGCCCGCTGCTGGTCGACATCGGGCGTCGTTCTTTTTCTTTTTGCTGATTTTCTTCAGCAGCAGGAGCCATTTCTTTAGCGTCATTGTTCAAATCCATATCGGACACCTCCGTTTTTACATATCAGGGAAATAAATCCGTTTCTCAAATGACATGTCAATGAATTTGTACTTCCCGTTCTCGTCCTGCTTAATATGCAGCGCAAAGTCCTTCTTCATCGAACGTCAACCGAAATTATCCAAAATATAACATACATCACATGGTTTTAACAGTTGGTTTCGGTATCAAATTCGATGATGCGGGACGCTGAATATGGCGGATTCATACTATGATTATGCTGATCATCCTGTAAACGCGAAAGTATAAAACAACGCTCGGCCCAACCATATTGGTGGGCCGAGCGTTGTTTGGCATTCTGCTATTTCATGAATAGGCTTTTGCAAATGGTAAATTCAAAAGACATGTCCGTCGAAGGATCGAGTTGATATTCGTCATGAACCGGAGCCCCCCAGCTGTCGTCACCCCCAACCCCCATTTGCCGTCCGGCAATGGTAACAACGGTATGGTGAACATTCGGCAGCTCATAATGATGCGTCGCATTCTCCAGCTCGAATGCGGTATAGGGCGATATATTCGCTTCAACCGGTGCTGCCGCCGAGGCTTTTATCGTAAGGCCATGACCTTGATCGCTCGTTATGGATACCTCCCGCACGCCTGTACGATTGCCCGATTCCTGCGGTACCAAATAGGCTGAAACATGATCCGCCGCACGACTTCGGAAGCGACACAATCTAGCTCCGAACGCACGATCGATATAGTTCTCTTCCGGCCCGTTTGCATACCAATCCAGGTTGTCGTAGTCCGCCGGCACTTTGAAGGTAAGAGCAAAGATCGGCAGCTTCGGCAGCCCCGGCTCTCCTTGATACCCCGACTTTACATGAATGCTGCCATCGGTAAACACCGTGTAGGATACACGCACCCGTATTCCTTCGGATACGCTCAGTATATACACGTAGGTCACGGTTGCGCGGTCTGAGTACTCCATTAGCTCGCAGCTTTCCGTTCTTCGAGTCAGGCTTGCTGCATACCAAAGCGCGGAGTCGAACGGCAGCCCGGCCCCTTTATCGTTATCCGTCATCGCTCTCCAGAAGAGCGGCGCCGGCGGCGAAGAGATCATCTCCCGTCCCGCATACTTGACGGATATGAGGGTCCCTGCCTGCTTCGAGAACAAAACGGAGAAATCGCGTCCGTGAACGCCGATATTTACGTCCCCTTCGACTACACGGAAATCATTCGCTGGTTTATCATGGTAAACCTCTGAACCTGATTGCAGGCGTTCTGCCTCCGACGCTGACGCATTGTCAGTATCGTCAACAGCCAACGTGTCCTTCACTTGGAAAACTAATTGTCCAAAAGCAATTTCATACCCGGCTTCCGCCCATAACGAAGCCTTCTTGGTCACGAGTGAAACGTCCAGCGCATACTCACCGGCTGGATACCCGGCCTCAGGCAGTTCCAGCTTTACGTATCTCTCTTCGCCTGGACCAACCTGGGTGCATACAGCTCCGCTATAGATTTCCCTGCCTTCATGATACAGAGAGTATGTAACATGATAAGCATCCAAACCCACGAACAAGTTCTCGTTTCGGATCGTGACGCCATAACGATCCGGTGTCAGCTTGATGTTCTGATACAGGAATTTCACTTCCTGCATTTTGGGGGACCATGTCCGATTTGCATATACGATGCCGTTGCCGGAGAAGTTGTAATCGGTTGAGCGATCGTCAAAATCCCCTCCATAGGCCATAAAAGGTTTGCCGTAACGATCATGTTTCACGATAACCTGATCCATGAAATCCCAGATGAAGCCGCCTTGATACATCGAATACTTCCGCTCCAGCTCCGTGTATTTATGCAATCCGCCGACGGAATTACCCATGGCATGCATATACTCGCAGCTGATATAGGGCTTGGTGGGATCGTTTTGCAGATACTGTTCAATATCCGCCGGTTTTGCATACATGCGGCTCTCCATATCGCTCGCATCGTCATATTCCCGGTTATGGAATACTCCTTCGTAATGCACGAGCCGGGTAGGATCCTTCTCCCGGAAAACATTCGCAACGTTTCGAATGACTTCACCCGCATAAGACTCGTTGCCGCAAGACCAGATCAATATCGATGGGTGGTTCTTGTCCCTCTCGATCATGGAAATCGCACGGTCCAGAACGATATCCCGCCATTCCGGCCTGCTGCCCGGTATGTTCCAGGATGGCTCAACGGCCCCCATTTTCTGCCACGATCCATGCGTCTCCAGATTCATCTCGTCGATGACGTACACGCCGTACTCGTCACACAACTCGTACCACAGCGTCTGATTCGGATAATGCGACGTCCGAACGGCGTTGATATTCGCCTGCTTCAGTGTCTTGATATCCCACAGCATATCCTCTTTCGTAATGCAGCGTCCGCGATGGGAATTGAATTCATGCCGGTTGACGCCTTTGAATACAATGCGCTTGCCGTTTAAGTGCATCACCTTGTCGAGCATCTCGAATTTGCGGAAACCTATCTTTTGCGGCACGACCTCCACGAGGTCTCCCGATGCGTCATAGACGGATACGTACAGTGTATATAAATTAGGTTCCTCCGCGCTCCACCGCTCGACCTTTCCTGCAGCTAACTCAATCGACGCCGTTCCCCCGGAAGCTCCGGTCTCCCCCCGGACCACAGGATTTCCTGCTGCATCCTTAAGCTCAAGGACTATTTTCGAAGCAGGCCTGCCCTTAAGCTGCATGGCAGCCTTCAGCGTTCCAAGTTCATACGTTTCATCCAAATCGGTTTGAACATGCAGATCCTGCACATGAACGTCAGGTACCGTGTACAGATACACGTCGCGAAAAATACCGGAAAAGCGCCAAAAGTCCTGATCCTCCAGCCAGCTTCCGGTGCTGCGTTGATAGACCTCGACAGCCAGCTTATTCTCGCCTTCCGCCAAGTACGGCGTGAGGTCGAATTCGCTCGGCGTAAAGCTGTCTTCGCCGTAACCGACAAACTCCCCGTTCAGCCATACATAGAAAGCCGATTCAACTCCCTGAAAAGAAATGTACAACGGACGCTGCTGCCAGCCGGCAGGAACGTCGAAATACTTCACATAGCTGCCCACGGGATTGTGGTACTCTGAGATCATCGGGGGTCTAAGAAACTCCACACCGTCCCATGGGTACATCGTGTTCACATATTGCGGCTGCCCGTAACCCTGAAGCTGGATATGTCCGGGAACCTCAATATCATCCCAGCCTCTGCAGGAAACGTCCATTTTATAAAAATCCGCTTGGCGTTCCTTGGCGTTATGCGCATAACTAAACTTCCAGCTTCCATTCAGACTGCGGCGCCAAGGCATCTCTCCAAGCCATTCGGCTTCCCGTATCGTTGCGTAGTATCGGTGATCGGAGTGCGCAGGCATCCTGCCTACCGCGAATATGCCGGGGTCGGACAACCATGCAAGGCTTGGCGCGACTCCCCGTTCAACCTGCTGTTTCATCTGTTTCCCTCCATTTACTTTATTTCACTGAACCTGTCATTCCGGCAACAAATTGCTTCTGCATCATGAAGAACACCAGTGCCGTCGGCAGCGTCGTAATGACAATCGCAGACATGATCAAACCGTAGTCGGGAGCATAACCTGATCCCAGATTCGATATCAGCAGGGGCACGGTCATATTCTCCGGCGATTGCAGCACGATCAACGGCCACAAATAGTTGTTCCAGCTGTTCAGGAAGGTAATAATCGCTGCGGCGGCATAGGTCGATTTCATCGTCGGCATATAGATGCGGAAGAATAGGCCCAACTCCGACAGTCCATCGATGCGACCGGCCTCCATCATATCCTTCGGGAACATTTTTGTGCTTTGACGGAAGAAGAAGATAAGGAAGGCCGTCGTGAATGTCGGCAGGATGACAGCCCCCGCCGTATCAATCCCTAGAAAGGGTACAACCCCCGATACTTTGGCAAACATCTGAAATAAAGGCACCATGATCGCCGCGAACGGAATCATCATCGAGGCCAGTAGGATATTAAATACGATATCTTTGCCGCGGCTGCGGTACATCTCAAATCCGTAACCAGCGGCTGATGCAACCAGCAGGGAAAGGACGGTAGTCACCACCGAGATTTTTGCGGAATTCCACAGAGCTTGCCACATGTCCACGGAGCTGAACAGATTGTTGATATTCTTGACCAGGTGCGAGCCCGGCAGCAGCGTCCCTTTCGTTACGTCCACGGACGGATTGGTGGCACTGACAACCATCCAGATAAACGGAAAGATGGAGATCAGGGCAGCGATAATTAAAAACAGGTAAGTAAACACGCGTTTCGTTCTCATGATCTCTTGTCACCTCCAACTTTGTTCTGGATCATCGTCAATATGACCACCATGAGTACGATCGAATAAGAAACGGTAGCTGCGTACCCAAAGTCAGGCGTGTACTCAAAGGAAAGATTGTAAATATATTGCGATATCGACATGGTTGCGTTTCCGGGGCCGCCTTTGGTGATGTTGACCACCTCGTCAAACAACTGGAGCGTTCCAATGGTCGATGTGATCGTCGTAAACAAGATGATTGGTTTCAAGAGCGGAATCGTAATTTTGAAAAATTGCGTGAAGGCATTCGCACCATCGATGCGTGCAGCTTCATATACGGATTTATCGATATTTTGCAGTGACGATAAATAGAAAATCATATTATAGCCTGTAAAACGCCAGGTGATCGCGATGATAATCGTGACTTTGGCCCAGAACGGGTCGGTAATCCATTGAATCGGTTCCCGGATGAGATGAAGATTCACCAGAAATTTATTGACGATGCCGTCAGCTCCGAACATGTACTTAAAAACGACGGAGTACGCTACAAGCGACGTTACCGTCGGCAGGAAAATAGCCGTTCTGAAAAAACCTTTGAATTTCAATCGATCGTCATTGAGCAGCACAGCGATAAAGAGCGCCAGCACCAGCATAACCGGGACCTGAACAAGTAAGTAAATAAACGTATTCTTGACGGCCGTAAGGAAGGTGGTATCGCTGAACAGGCGAATATAGTTGTCTATTCCGACAAACTGAAGATTGCTGCCCCTGCCCGATTTGAAGGATAGGATTAACGCTTGAACCATCGGATAGAAATAAAAAATACCAATCATGACGACCGGCACAAGGACGAAGAACCAGCCTGTCAAACGTATCCGCCTTTGACTGTTAAGGCCCTTGTGAATTTGCGGGCTTAGCCTGGCTTTTTCTGCATTCACACCACTCCACACCCTTCTGTTGGTCACAATTCTTACGGATAGAGAACATAAAGCCCTTGCTCCCCTTCCTTCAGCAGATGTCCACTTTACAGGAGAAGAAGGAGCAAGGGCATAGATCGTACTGCCTAAGTGTGTTTAACGGATTTGCGTATCGGCTTGCGCCTGCGCATCTTTCAGAACGGTTTCCACGTCTTTACCGCCGAGATATGCCTGCATGGCAACGACCATAATGTCCTCGATGGCGTACGTGTTCATGCCGTAGTTCACGTTAGGAATTTGTTCGGTCCAAGCGGCAAAGTCCGAAACGACCTTCTGCCCTTGGAAATACTCATCCGCTGCCGCGTAAGCTTCTCCGCTTGCGGCCGCTTTCAGGGTGCCGATCACCCCGACTTTTGTATTCAATGTCTGATACAGCTCAGCATCGGAAGCAAACGTCTTCGCGAGGAACTCCGCAGCTGCTTCTTTGCCTTCTACGTTCATCACATACCAGGAGCTGCCGCCCAGGTTGGATGCATGGACAGAGCCTTCTGTTGCCGCAAGCTTAGGCAGCGGGGCTACCGCCCATTTACCGGATTGGGAAGCTTCGGCTTTGATCGAAGGCGTGATCCAGTTGCCGGTCGGTACGGTAGCCACTTCACCGCTGTTGAATGCTCCAACGAATTGGCTCCAGTCCGAGTTCACCTTCACGATGCCGGAATCCATCATTTCTTTGTACAATTCAAAGGCTTCCTTCAATGGTGCATTGTCAGCTATTGTCGGCGTATGGCCGTCTTCCGCCGTATACCACGCCCCCGCGGATTGGATCATCATGCGGATAAGTCCCAGATCATTAGGATCCAGCGTAATCATGCTTTTGCCGGTTTTCTCTTTGACGGCTTTGCCAATCTCGATGTACTGCTTCCAGTCGATGTCCTGCAGGTCGTCCAGACTGTAGCCTGCCTGCTCGAGATAATCCGTTCGTACGTACATTCCCGTCACGCCGGAGTCAAACGGAACGCCGTACTGCTTGCCGTCGACGCTGGTCGGGCCAATCTTGTAATCCGCGAAATCGTCCACTTTCACGACGTCCGTCAATTCGTAGAAGGAATCCGGATACGCTTGCAAGAAGCTCTGTGCACGGTAATCCTCAATGAGCACGATGTTAGGCAGCCCTTTCGTGGAACCGGAATTGAGCCCTGTGTTCAGCTTTTGGACGATATCGGCCTGTGCATTCTCTACCACATTAATCGTGACATCCGGATTCACTTGAGCGTAGGCTTCCTTGGCAACATTCATGGCCGCAATGTTAAATGCCGGGTCCCAAGCCCAAACCGTAATCTCTTTTGTCCCGGTACTGCCTTCATTGCCGGAATTGCCGTTGCTGTCTGTTCCGCCTTCCTTACCGCCCGAAGAACATGCCGACAAGAGTACAACGCCAGCCAGCAGTAAGCTCATTAATTTTTTCAATGCGTAAACCCCCTTTTAATCTAAAAAATAATAAAAGATGGAAGCGTTTTCTCTGTTGCGCATCCATCTTATCACTTTGTATTCGTTTTCATTGGCACTATCTTTGTCAGCTTTGGTGCTATTATTAGATCCTGTTTTCGCTTTCATACAGGCTCTGGTACTATCTTTAGATTCTTGTAATATCTTTAGCTTTGGTCAATGGAAGCGTAAGGATGATTTTTGTTCCTTCACCGCGTTTGCTTGTAATGTGGACCCCGTATTTCTCGCCGTACATCAATTTAATTCGATCATCCACATTGCGTATCCCAATGCCGGAGAACAATTGGCGTTTGCTCATCGGTGCAGGCAACGAGTCTTCTTTGGGCGGGTTCTGCTCAAGATTCATACCGTCCCCGTCATCTACGACTTCACACACAAGCTGGTCTTCCTGAACGGCAATCATGATCAAAATTCTTCCCTCTCCCTTGATGTTGAATGCATGGAAGAATGCATTCTCAATAAAAGGCTGAAGAATGAGCTTGGGCATATGATAATCCAGGCTATCCGGCTCCACGAAGTAATGGACGCGGATTTTCTCTCCGTACCGCACATGATTAATATACACATAATGCTTGAGCGTCTCGAGTTCCTGCCGCACAGGAATGGTGGAATGAATATCGCTGACCGTATTTTGCAGAAGCGATATGAGCGCGTTAATCGTACCTGCGGCTTTATCCTTGTTGCCCTGCTGCACCAGAAATTTGACCGAAGCCAGCGTGTTATACAAAAAATGCGGATTGATCTGCATTTGAAGCGCGGCCAGCTCCGCATTTCGCTGCTGCTTCTGGGTTTCCATCAATCGGTCTACATAATCATGCAGCGCATCCAGCATAAAGTTGAAGGCGTTCCCCAGCTCCTTCACTTCATAACTGCTGTTTGCAACATCTACATGATGATCGAACCCGCTCGTCGGAATGCTCGACATCTGTTCGACGAGTACGCGGAGCGACTGCGTCATTCGTCGGGTGATCAGAAAAACAATGACAAGCGATATCGCAACGATAGCCATGATTGTCAACGTGACGGCTTTGGCATTCACCATCTGTCCGGTCACGGCTTTCTTGTCGATCATATTCACTAAATAAAATTCGAATTCGGGCAAATATTCCGAGAACACAATTCGTTCGTTCCCCATTATATAGGCAGACTGATCGTCTTCTCCCTCGTCTTGATCCGTTACGACCTCCTGAAGCAGTCCCTTATCCGACATCCCGATCAATTCGGTCCTGTTGCTGGAAACAATGACCCCTTCCTTGTTCAACAGCACGACGTCATTGCCTTCGCTTGTAAAATTCGCATAAAAGGGCTTAAAATTACGGTCGCGAATGACTACGTACAAGGTGCCGTAAATTCTGCCGGTAGACTGGTCAAAGAGAGCTTTGGAGGCGACGAGCATGGGCTCCTGTGCGTTATTAGGATCATCGCCGCGATATAGCTGGTACAGGATTTGCGCAGGATGGGCCTTCGTTGTCTTGGTAATCGGGTGATCCTTCAGTTCCTCGGCCGAGACCGACCAATACCAAGGATCGGTGGAATAACTTCGGCCGTTCGCTCCAACGATCATGATGCCGACGTCATAGGCGCTAAAGTTGGACTGAATCGACTTCATACCCTCTGTCATCCGGTACGTTTTCATCGCCAGAGCCACGGCCTCCGTTTCTCCGCCCGATAAATAGCTACGGATCGCCGCATTCTGGGCGATCATGGTGGCACCGGTGGCTATGGCGTTATTATAGGACTCCAGGTTTGACTTCATCTGGTTCAACAGCTTGCCGTTCGTGATGCTGAATGTCTGCAGAAATAACTTCTCCGACATGCTGATGGTAATGGACAGCGTCAGGAGGGAAACGGTAACGATGCTGATGAGGGTCACAAGAAACAGCTTAAGGAATAAGCCCTGTTTTCGCAGCTTGGTTATGACATTTCCGATCATGATTCCCGTATCTCCCGCGCGTCTTGTCTCCGAAACTGACTCGGAGAGATGCCTGTCTGCTTCTTGAACACCTTAGTGAAGTAACTCTGATCGGAGTACCCTACGCTGGCGCTGATTTCGGAAATCGTAAGTTCCGTTGTCAGAAGCAGCTCCATGGCTTTTTCCAAACGGATTTTATTGAGGTATTCGCTGAATCCCTCCCCATTATACGAAGCAAAATAACTCGACAGATAAGAAGCATTAAAGTGGAACTGCCTGGCCACTCCGGTAAGTGTGATGGGGTCGGCGTAATGGTCCTTAATATATTCAAGCAGCCGGTCCATATTGGGATTAACGGATGTATTCGTCTCGCCTATCGCACGTTCCGCTTCGCGGATGAATGCTTCGACAACGGCGATAGCTTCGCCGGCATACCTGGCTTCGTCTATTTTTCGGAAATAGTCGTATTTGGCATTCTCCAGGCTTCCGGTCTCGACCTTCATTTTTCCAAGCGTGGTCGCCACGTTAAATATGAAATTCCCCAACGACGATTTGAATTCGAAAATATCGGTACGATAATCCATTGAGCGCAGGCAGGCGTATTCCAAAAAGCCGGTGAAGGCCTTCCGGTACTGCTTGCGTTTCAACTGTTCCAAGAGCTCGCCCATGTCGTATTCGAGAGGCGAATCCGGAAGGCCCGGCAAATGTTCGTATTCAATCAGCGTCCGATCCTTAAGGAAGAAGCCGTATCGCATGAGTTTCAGATAATTGTCATGGTATACCTCGCCGAGACTATTAAAGTCGGCGAAGCACTGGCTGATAACAAAATGCGTCTCGCTCGTATCATGAGCCAGTTTGGGGATCAATTGCCGGAGTTCAATGACAAGTTCGTTCCTCCGCTCGGGATTCACGTTCAGCAAAAAAAGAGCCGTATCGTTGACAAACTTCAACCGCATAAACACCATGTCGGCCATCGCTATCTTTCGAAGTTCGCTTTCCAATTCGTTTCCGAAACTCCATCTGTCCCCGGATTCTTTCACATGCTTCAGATCCGCACCGAAAAACAAATACTGTCCGAAAGGAAACCTCGAATGCACCAGCAAGGGATCCAGCGAAGACTCATACCCCGTCATGAGTTTCTCGATGGCTTGCAGGATCTGCGCTTCCCCTTGATCCGCACGTGGATCGGCGTCCGGCTTCATGGCGACCATTTTGGCCGTAACCTTATTGAGGATGGACATCAGATAATCGGCTTCCAGCTTCGGCTTCAGGATATAATCCGCTACGCCGCTCTGAAAAGTAGACCGAACATAATCGAACTCGCTGAAACTGCTAAGAACGATGATTTCAATGTGGGGATACTTCTCCTTAACGACCTTGACCAGCTTCTCCCCTCCCATGACGGGCATTACGATGTCGGTAAGAATGACATGAGGGCTCACTTCATCCATCAAATTCAGTGCTTCCAGACCGTTAGAAGCCTCGCCTACGATTCGGTACCCCTCCTGTTCCCAATCCAGAAGGTGCTTAATCCCCTGTCTGACAAGCATTTCGTCGTCGACGATCATGATCTTGAATACGGGTTTCATATCGGCTCCCCCCTTGCAGCTTGCAACCTTCCGCAGTCATACACGGTATGAATACAATTTAAAAAAAGCCCTGAATTACCAGGGCACATCCCTTCTATCCCCGCCTTGATTCCTAATGTAACCGTTTACGATTTCCTGGATATGGCTTAACCTCTTCCGTCAATGGAAGAGAATCCGCGTGGAAGGAATTAAGACATACTGTTATCATACACTGCAAAATAAAATTAAGAAATATGCTGTCCATTTCCATCTGCCGTTTGACCTTCCATGATCCTCTTTCATCTGAACCATGTTCAACCAATTCAAGAGAATGGTTCAAAGTTCCACCATCGCCTTAATGACCTTGGCGGAAGGACGGAGCCAGCCCTGGAATTCTTGGATCAATTCGTCGAACCGGCATCGATGGGTGATGTACGGATCTACATCAATGCCGCCTTCCGAGATCCGCTGCATCACATCATGGAAATCATCCCTGGTCGCGTTACGGCTGCCCATCAGCGTCAATTCCCGCTTATGGAATTCGGGATCCCGAAATGAAATGTCCCCTTGAATCAAACCGACATACACCAAGGTTCCCCCATGCCCAACCATGTTAAAAGCGTTGGTCATGGAGGGTTGGTTTCCCGTTGCGTCCAAAACGATGGAAGGAAATTCTCCATCCGTTAGCGCCGAAAGATCGGACAATTCATCTCCAACCTGGATGGCATGATCCACCTTCGCCCAGGCTTTGCAGAAGGCCAACCGATCGGCATTCATATCCATGGCAATAACGGTTGCCCCTAGCGCTTTGGCAAAAACCATGATCCCCAGTCCTATCGGACCGGCTCCGATGACTAAAACCGTATCCTTCGGGGTCACATTCGCCCGTTTAACGCCATGCGCGCCGATGGCAAGCGGTTCTACCAAAGCAGCCTGATCCAAGGTCAGCCCTTCCGCCCGCATCAAATGACGAGTCGGAACGGAGATGCGCTCGCGCATGCCGCCGTCGATATGCACACCCATCACCTTCAACGATCTACAGCAGTTTGTTTTGCCTCTAAGGCAAGGCATACATTCCCCGCAGTGTATGTAAGGAATGACGCAGACGGTGTCTCCGGGCTTCAATCCCTCTTCGTTAGCTCCGACTTTTTCAATGATGCCGGATAGCTCATGGCCGAGAATACGCGGGTACGTAAAAAAGGGCTGATTCCCGCGAAAGGCATGCAGATCCGTACCGCAAATCCCGATCCGCTTGATGCGGACGATGGCTTCTCCTTCGAGCAATGGAGGCTCGGGCAAATCCTCCCGGTATTGAAATTTCCCGATCTCTTGACATACGATACCCTTCATCATAGCTGCCTCCTCTTCATCATCGGATGCCTTCATTGTATTCCTGGCGTCCACTTATCCAAGTCCGTCCTTGTACGGGCTCCAATATCTTCAATACTTCCGCCAAGAGGGTCTGATCCAGCGGCTCTTCGCTCCAAGCAGCATTACGTTGTATATTGTCGGGATTGGCCGTACTGACCAGTGTCGTCGGGATCTGTTCATTCGAAGTCGAGAATTGCACGGCTAGCTTCGCGATATCCGTTCCGGCTTTAGCGCAATACTCGGCCGCACGTCTGCAGGCTTCCCTGATTTCCGTTGAAGCCGGATGCCAAGACGGTGCTCCTCGGGAACCGAGAAGGCCCATGGATAAGGGAGAGGCGTTAATAAGCCCAATTCCTTCCTTGTCAAGCAGCGGCAGCAAACCGGTAAGCGTCTGATCGTTCAAAGAATAATGGCAGTAAGAAATGATGGCATCGACTTCGATTTGGGGCAGCAATTTTTCGAACAGCTGCAGAGGCAGACCGCAAATCCCTCCAAAACGGATTTTTCCCTTTTCCTTCAAAAGCTGGAGTGCAGGAAGGGCCTCCTCCATTACAACGGATGCGGGAACGAACTCAATATCATGCAAAAAGAGAATATCCACGTAATCGGTTTGGAGTCGCTTCAAGCTCTCATCGATACTGGCGATAATCCGCTTGGACGTGAAATCAAAATCATTCTCGCCATAGCGGCCTGCTTTCGTAGACAGGATGAATTGGTCCCGGGGTAATTGTCGGATCGCTTCGCCCAGCACGGTTTCCGCCTTCGTCAATCCGTAATAAGGGGATACATCGATCAAATTGATGCCCGCATCCATGGCTGCGTGCACGGTACGGATTCCCTCGCTGTCGTCGGTTTCCCGAAAGACGGAGCCTAAGGAAGACGCTCCGAAGCCTAATATCGAAACATCCAGACCGGTTCGGCCTAACTTACGGTATTTCATGATGAACACCACCCTTATCCAACTTATAGAACGCCTTGGCGTTCAGACCGAACAAACGCGCATGTTCCTGTTCTCCCCAATGCTTCGGCAGCGCTTCTGCTAATACGTCTACCACTTGGTCATATCCCGCCGATAGCAGGCACACGGGCCAATCGCTGCCGAACATGACCCGATCGGGACCGAACATCGCGACCACTTTATGTACATACCCACTAAAGTCTTCCTGGCTCCACCGGCGATGCTCCGCCTCGGTCACCATACCGGATAGCTTGCAGTAGATGCGCGGAAAACGGGCGATTCGCTTCATCAAGCTCTCCCAAGGCTCCATCTGTCCGCTTCGGATCGGCGGCTTGCCCAGATGATCGATGACGCCGCGGATGCCGGGGACCTGCTCAATCAGCTTCAGCAGCGGCTCCAGCTGATGACTCCGAACAAGAAGATCGATCGGAACGTCTTCCTTGGCATATTCGTTCAATGCTTGGATGAATGACGGCTCCAAGATGACGTTGGCGTCCGGCATATCCTGAATCATGAGGCGAAAGCCGATAAATTTCGGATGTTTCCGAAATCGCTCATAATGCCGGCGGTGCTCCGGATCGAACAGGTCGATCCATCCTACCACTCCGACAATGGTAGCATCGCGATCCGCCAACGATAACAGATAGTCCGTCTCTTCCAAGGTCGGTGCCGCCTGAACCGTTATGCTGCCGTCCAATTGATGCGAATCCAAATGCGGCTTAAGATCGGAGGGCAAGAAGTTTCGATAAAGCTCCGGAACCTCCGGCGTGATCCATTCATAGTCCCCTCTCTCAATCAGCCAATAATGCTGGTGGGCATCCAATCTCATATCCATCCCTGCCTTTTAAGTATAGTGTTCGCTATCTTTATTGTACGTTCATAATCTGTGCACAAAAATAGCCAAGGATTGCATTTTTATAACCTATTTTGATATTGTTGTCCTTAATAGAGGATAAGGAGTGGTAAAATCATGACTCCCCTGCGTAAACCCTTTCATGGGGACCCCCTGTTTCCGATGGAAATGGTTTATCGGACTATAAAAAGCCCCCAATTGGAGCTGCCTCATCACTTGCATGATCTTTACGAATTGGTTTATGTGTACCAGGGAAAAGGCACTTTTTTTATTGAGAACAAGCTGATGGAGAAAAATGAAGGCGACCTTTTCATCATACCCGGGAACACGATTCACAGCTCTTTCCCTGACCCGGACCAGCCCATTGTTTCGAGTGCTTTATTCTTTGCGCCTTCGCTTGTACTCGGTGCGAACGGAAGCGATTTGCAATACTCCATTCTCAGCTGTTTTGAATATGCCCAAAGAACAGGGTCCTACCGTCATCAATTGCCCAAGTCGAACCAAGCCTATATCGAGGACATGCTGAAAGGAATCTCGGAAGAGATCCGGCTTGCCCAGCTAGGATTCCGCGAGGCGCTCGTGCTTCAACTGCGCTCCTTGCTGCTGCACATCAATCGCTATATCAGCACCCTGTCCGCAGAACAGACGGTCCACTCCCAGATCGGCCCGGCCTGGCTGATGGATTCCATCCAATGGATTCACGAACACCTGGATCAGCCTATCGGACTATCTGCTCTGTCGGCACAAGCTGCGGTGGACCCCGCCCATTTCTCCCGCATGTTCAAGAAATACACCGGGTTGCATGTGACGGGTTACATGCATGCTAAACGGATTGCCCGTGCCAAAGAGCTCCTGCGGAACCAAGAGGAGTCTGTCGGGCAAATCGCTGAAATCTGCGGGTATGCCACGCTGACGCACTTTCATCGCAATTTCAAAAAATTGACGGGTATGACCCCGGGAGCATACAGAAAGCAGGCTGCTTCCCATCGTTAAGACACGCCAACAAGTACTTGCGATCATGGCCAGCGCTTGTCCAACTAACGATTCACTATTCCCGCTTCATTTCAGTACTGTGCAGATGGCGTATTCAATATAATCTAGAAAGAGACACGGGAATACGAGGCTTCTTCTATTTCAAGGTAGGAGGAAGGAATATGCCGATACGTCCGCCAATACTACAGAGAGGCGATACTGTTGGAATCGTTACCTTGGGCAGCCCGCTCGCTGCCAGCATCATTGATGCACGGATCGAATTTTTGAGAGCAATGGGGTTCAATATTGTATTGGGTCAATATGTTTATGCGCAAAACGGGTTTCTGGCTGGCACCGACGAACAGCGGGCATCCGATTTAATGATGATGTTCCAAAACGAGCAGGTTAAAATGATACTGCCTACCAGAGGCGGCACAGGCGTAGCCGGAATCCTCCCGTACCTGGATTATCAGGTTATCCGGAATCACCCGAAAATCTTGACGGGCTACAGCGATATCACGGTTCTATTAAACGCCCTGCATCAACTGGTCGATTTAATTACCTTCCATAGTCTATTGCTTATTGACTTCAAACCCGAAACGCCAGCCTATAATTTCGATCAGTTTTTTGCGGCAACGTCCCTGTATTCATTAACGCGTCCCATCCTGAACCCGCCTGGAATGCCCCTGATCGGCCGGATTCCGGGCAACGTTACGGGGCCGCTTGTAGGCGGTAATTTAACGTCATTTGTTGATACGCTGGGGACTCCCTTCGAAATCGATACACGGGGGAAAATCATCGTTCTTGAAGAAACGCATGAACCTACCAATACCGTCTACAGATACTTCAACGATTTGAAGCTCGCCGGAAAATTTCGTGACTGCATCGGCATCATCATGGGGGAATGTACAGGCTGCCAGACGGCTTACGGCAAAGCCTATGAGGATGTCATCAACGAGTTCATCGTGCCTCTCGGCAAGCCGTTGATCACGAATCTTGCCACAGGCCATGGTATGTATAAAGCAGCTCTGCCGATTGGTGCAACCGTTAATCTCGATTCCATCCGTAATGCCATAACGGTGGTCGAACCCACGATCAGCGTATGATGTTCGTTTCCTAATCCCAGATGAATCAGCTGGAGCGGCTCCTGGCGGCCTAGCCCAAACATGATTGGAGGATATGGCGATGACTACTTTTCCAACGATCCCGGCAAGCCAATTGGTGCAGCGTCTGGAGCATCCGGGACATAAAATCCGCCTGGTGCTGGATACCGACGCGTTCAATGAAATCGACGATCCGTTTGCGATCGCTTACGCGCTGAAATCCGCGGATAACATGACCGTAGAGGCAATATATGCAGCGCCTTTCTTCAATGAGCTATCTTCAGGTCCTGCGGACGGAATGGAAAAAAGCTACCAGGAAATATGGAACATCCGCCGCATTCTGGGACGTGAAGACATCCCTGTCTATCGCGGCTCCACGGGTTACCTTCCTGCTTCCGACCAGCCGGTCGAAAGCGAAGCCGCGCGCAATCTCGTTGAGCGGGCCATGGCAAGCGATCCTGCCGATCCCTTGTATGTCGTTGCGATCGGTGCCATCACGAATGTTGCATCCGCCCTGCTCATGGAACCCCGGATCCTCGAACGGATCGTGCTGGTATGGTTAGGCGGGCATGCCCTGCATTGGAGCGATACGAAGGAGTTTAACCTTTTTCAGGATTTGCACGCATCCAGGCTGGTCTTGGACTGCGGCGTCCCGCTCATTCTCGTTCCTTGCCTCGGCGTGTCATCTCATTTGCAGACCTCGTTATCCGAACTGCGGGACTTCGTCAAAGGCCAAGGCGAGATCGGGGATTATTTATTCGAAACATATTTAAGTTGTTCCGACGATCATTTTGCTTATTCCCGGGTCATCTGGGACATTGGCGTCATTGCCTGGCTCAACAACCCGGAATGGTGTCCGAGCGCTCTGGTTCACAGTCCGCGCATATCCGAGGATTTCCGATGGATGCATGATCCGTTCCGGCACATGATTCGCTCCGTTCATTTCATTCGGCGTGACGAGGTGTTCCGGGATCTTTTCTTGAGGATTGCCCGATAGACATGGATAACTTATAAAAACGCCCTCATAAAGGATACATCCCCAAAAAAAAGCCCCTTCTACTTGATATAGAAGGGGCTGCCGGCGCTCTTAGGAAGCTATATGCAAAACACATACAAATACCGATGATTTGGATTGACAACCGTTTGGGTTATCACCACTCCGCGATGCTTCCATCCGTATGCCGCCAAACGGGGTTTCTCCAATTGTGTCCGATATCGGCCATTTTTCGCACATGATCTTCGTTGATTTCAATTCCCAAGCCAGGACCCTCCGGTATTTTCACGTAACCGTTCTCATACTCGAACACAAGATTATCCACAATGTAATCGAGTAAATCGCTCCCCTGATTATAATGAATGCCAAGGCTCTGTTCTTGAATAAATGCATTGTGGCAAGTCGCATCGACTTGAAGGCAAGAAGCCAACGCAATCGGTCCTAATGGACAATGCGGAGCTGCCGCCACATCAAACGCTTCAGCCATGGAGATGATTTTTTTGCATTCCGTAATACCGCCTGCATGGGATAGATCCGGCTGAATAATATCAACATATCCATCCATCAATATACGTTTAAACTCCCATTTGGAGAACATTCGTTCACCGGTTGCAATAGGGATGGCTACATGATTAGCGATGTCTCGCAGCGCTTCATTATTTTCGGGCAAAACCGGTTCTTCAATAAACATCGGGCGAAAAGGCTCCAGCTCTTTGGCTAAGATTTTGGCCATTGGCTTATGCACGCGACCGTGAAAATCAATGCCGATTCCAACATACGGACCCACCGCGTCCCTGACAGCTGCAATGCGTTCAATGACCTGGTCTATTTTCTCATAGGAATCGACATATTGAAGTTCTTCCGTACCGTTCATTTTTACGGCTGTAAATCCTCGGGAGACCACTTCTTTCGCCGATTTCCCGACATCTGAAGGACGATCTCCCCCAATCCATGAATAGACCTTGATGGACTCCCTTGCTTTTCCCCCAAGCAATTGATGGACGGGCGCGTTATAATATTTCCCTTTGATGTCCCATAAGGCTTGATCAATGCCCGAAATCGCACTCATTAAGATGGGGCCGCCCCGATAAAAGCCTGATCGATACATGAGATTCCAATGGTCCTCTATTCTTAATGGGTCTTTCCCTATTAAATTCTCCATTAACTCTTCTACTGCGGTTCCTACCGTTCTCGCCTTTCCTTCAATGACAGGTTCGCCCCAGCCGATAATGCCTTCATCCGTCTCCATCTTTAAAAACAACCAGCGGGGCGGTACTAGGAATAATTCGTAACCCGTAATTTTCATTATGAATACGCTCCTTAATCCTCGTTAGATTTTACGGCTGAAGCAAATTGTCTCGCTTTTTCTGATAATTGCACGAAATACTCATCTGTTATCTCCAGCTGCGTATTCACGAGTGCGCTTCCAATGCCACAACCAATAGCGCCCGCTTTCATAAATTCCTGAATATTGTTTAAATCTATGCCGCCAGTTGGTAGCAACGGAATTTGCGGAAGCGGTCCGCGTATATCTTTAATGAAGCTTGGTCCCAACGTCGCAGGAAACACTTTGATAATATCTCCGCCATTTTCATAGGCTGATAGAATTTCAGTTGGAGTAAAGGCCCCCGGGATGCTTACTGCTCCGTATCGTTTTGCCATTTTTATCGTTTCTATGTCAACCGTAGGAGACAGAATGAATTTGGCCCCTGCTAAGATAGCGGCTCGCGCAGTTTCCGAGTCCAGAACGGTACCCGCCCCCACCACCACTCGATCTCCTAGTTCAGCGGTTATCTCTTCAATGGCAGACAATGCGTTTGGTGAATTCATGGTGATTTCTAGCATGTTCACCCCGCCTTCGTGCAGCGCCTTTGCCATGTTCAAGACGTCTTTTGAATTGGCGCCGCGGATAATCGCTATTATTTTGCTATCTAGAATGCTGGACATGGTATTCATGAAGTTTATGCTCCCTCCTTACATTTAACGCGTGGCATCTTCTGTACCTACCCGGCCTACAGGACCCGCTGCATGTCCACTTAAAAAAGCCGGATTCATTCCTGCTATATAAACGTATTTCGTATTCGCGATAAAAGAACTGATAATAGAATGATAAAATTTGCAAGAAAAGAAGGCAGCCGATCGCCCTGACCAGCTGTCTTCTCTAGTTAATTATGTTGCAAGAACAAGCACACAATATTAGGCTTATTCCTTACGTATGAATCACTTCACGTAAAATGTGGCGTCCTTCTGATCCAATTCAGTCGTGATCGGCGAGATCTCCAACATGCCGTCCCGGTGCCTGATAAATGTTCCGGATATGTTATAAGACTCGAAGGAGGCTGCCCATGGACTTGAAAAGCCGGTACGCAACTTCCATGTCGCATCCTGTTTAAACAGAGAGGACTCATTATTGGACTCCAGCCAAATCTTGCCGTCGCGATGTCTGAGATATTGACCTGGAAAGGACACCGATTCGATGGAGACGGCGGATGGATCGGCCAGTCCAGGAACCATTCTCCATTGCGATTCACCGCTGTACTGCCCCCCGTCAATCTTCCCTCGGCCGTCATGATAACGAACAAAACTGTTTGCGATGTTAAAGCTCTCGAACTGATTGACCGGAATTTCCGCATCCACCCGCACCGCTTTCCAATTCTGCGTATCCAAACCATTGGCCGTCCATTGAATGACCTTGGTACCGGCCGGAGCGCCGGCACCCGCATTGTCCAGCATCAATCCGCTGCGCTCGTTCATGCTGGTGTAGTATCCGTTGCCCTTGTGCGTAAATTTCCACCTCTGAGTATCCAATTCATTATTCGTCCACATGATCACGTTTGTACCCGGTGTCGTGGCTCCGTTGGGATTATCCAGGATCAGGCTGTTGTTTACATTCATTGCCCGGAAGAAGCCGCCGTTTCTGTAATCCAACCGCCACCACTGGGTATCTGCCCCGAGATCGTTCCACTGGATGACGTTTGTCCCGGCCGGCGAACCGCCGCCGGCATTATCCAGAAGAAGCTGGTTATTCTGATTGACCAGCTTATAGGTCCCCCCGGAAACAAGGGAGAATTCCTTGTCCACCTGGGCTACATTGGCGCGGATTTCATTCCGGCTCCCTACTTTTACGGTATTGACCTCCAGGAGCAATGACGGGCCTAGCGGCAGCAGCGTTCCGCTCCAGGCAGCCGGTGTGCTCTGATTAGTCCCTTTTACGGTCAGCGGGGCGTCCATTTGCGTCCAGGTCGCTCCGTAATCGGCGCTCGTAAACATTTTGTTAGCGGAAGAAACCACATCCGTCATGCCCCGAACGTAAAAGCGGCCATTCGCGGTTCCGTCATCGATGTAAGCAACCTCCGGTGTCTGGGATGCGCGATATATTCCTGTTCCTACAACCTCCCCCAGATCCGTCGGGCTTCCCCAATGGATGCCATCAGGTGAGGTTTTGAACCGGACCGCAAAGTTAGGGGCTGCCCCCAGCATCTCAAAAAACATGAAATAGCTTCCGTTCTTCGCTTGTATGACCCGCGGCATCCCCGGACGCCAATTCCAATCTGCCTGATTGCCCACAATGATGCTGTAATTTCCCCAGGTCAGTCCACCGTCACTGGAAATCTCCTGCGCGATTGCCTGGTTATACCCCGGTTTCCGCTCATCCGAGTAATAGCAAATCAACCGGCCATCGGCCGTGATCGCAAACTCCGGCTCCCATGTACGCTTTGTCCCCTCGGTTCCCCTTGCAGCCAGGTTGCTGTGAAACTGCCAAGTGGCGCCGTTGTCCGTGCTTCTCCAGATATGAATCGTATACGGTGCGGAGTTGTCCCAATCCGTGGATGCAAACAATAAGGTTCCTGCCGGATAATCCCCAACCTGCTGAGGCAGTACATACAGCGTTGTCATGCCTTGCTGATTCCGGTTCAGTCCGTAATCATTCGGATCAATTTCACTGAATAAGGACCAGGTTGCCCCGTTGTCCGTGCTCTTGTAAAAGGGAAAGGGCTGCATGCCGCTCCATCCTGCGTTGCCGGGAAACCGCGGGGTGAAGGTGGTCAGAATATCTCCATTATCAAGCTTGACCGCCCTTACATAATAAGGCTCCGGTTCAGCCGGATTACTATATACAACCGTTCCGATAGCAGCCGCCTGCGCCGTTGGCGCGGCTAAGGTTGACATGAACAGCATAACGATGACTGCAAGCAGCCCAAAACGTTTCAGCCTAGTATTCATCTCGATCCCTCCATAATAGATAATGGATCATTTCATATGCAAATCTGTTTAAAGGCGTTCATTGATCACTCCCCCGATGGTACGGGCTGATGATGCGCATCGCTCCAAGGAACCCCGAAATCAGGCGTCCCATCAAGTTTCCAACCGAATTTCTGTATGCGCGTCGAGCGGATGCTCGCATCGGCGTCGGCTGAAGGAAGCGCATGGAAGACGATCCAGTCCTCTTGATCATCCGGAGACCTCGTAAAGCTGTTGTGGCCGGTCGCATAGACTCCGTTCTCTATACTTTTGCGAAATACAGGCTCCATCGACTTTTGCCATGAAGCCGGATCCATCGGATCGGCATCTTCATCCATCGTCAACATACCCAGGGCATAATCCTCGGACCAGGTCGTGCTGGCGGAATAAACCAGAAAAATGCGGCCGTTCCTATGCAGCGTGACGGGACCTTCATTAATGGCCATTCCGCCTTGTTTTTCCCACGTAAGCGTTGGAGCCGTTAGCAAGCTGTGTTCCCCGGTCAATGTCCAAGGGTTAACCATTTGCGCAATATAAATAGCAGATCCGTATTCGGGAAAATGTCCGTATCCGGCATATAGAAAATAAAGCCGGTCCCGAACCGTCATCACGGTGCCGTCCAAGCCCGGAACGGGAGTCTTCATCGCCCCTTTCCAAACCCATTCGCCTTCGAGCGGATCGCTATGTTCGTTCTCCAGCACGCATAACCCCCGCGATTCGTCTCCTCCGCCGTCGTTAGCCGTATAGTAGATGTACCATTTGTCATTCAGATAGTGTATTTCCGGTGCCCACAAGTTATAGCTGTAGGGGCCTCCCGGTTTCGGAGACCATAGGGTCTTCCTTCGGCCCTCTGCAAGTCCGGTCAAGCTGGAGGATCGGGTAAGTTCCAGGCGACCCGGCTGCGTGGACATAAAGTAATAATAGCCATCCGTGTGCTTCAGCACCCAAGGATCGGCTGCGTTTGCTACGATTGGATTGCTAAACGTCGTTGTGCGATTTGACATGCTCTCTCTCTCCTTTTATTCCTTCATTCCGGTCAAGGTAAAGCCTTCAGCGAAGTCCACCCCCTTCGGTTTATTTCTTGCTTCCATTAATTATCAGGGACGAATTCTGGGCAAACAATTATGAAAACGCTTTAGTATATATGCAAAATAAAGCAATACCGAATCGTTTTCGACGGTCGAAAAAGAGGACCGCCCTGACGGACGGTCCTCATAGACGATTCGATTCATGGATTCTGCTTACGCCATTCAAGCGGTGTGGCTCCATTCGATTTAGTAAAGAACTCATAAAACCGACTGGAAGAGGTAAAGCCCACCTCGGCGGAGATCGATTCGATCGCCTTATCGGTTTGTCGCAACAGCCGTTTAGCCTCCATCAAACGAAGGTTGATGATATACTGCTTTGGCGAGACGCCGAAGGATTCCGAGAACTTCCTGCGAAGATTGCTTTCGGAAATAAAATGGCGAGCTGCGAGCTCGTTAACCGTAATCTGTGTATAATAGCTGCTATGAATTTCTTTTAATACCGCTTCCAATACGACCTCATCGGTACCTGCCGCCCTTATCGACGTTTCCCTGTTACGCTGGAATATCAGCAAGGTTGTCTCAAAGGCAATCCGCATCATGTTGTAGGCATCGATGTCTTGCCTCTTGGAATTCCATTCTTTCTCCAGCTGATAAAAACTGATTTCCGCCCACCGCATATCATCTTCGTGAAGATGGGCGCTCCGGATCCGATGTGGTTTGGACTCTATGTCATGAAAGAGGTATTGGCAATGGACCGGAAGCCTATCGTGGAAGAAATGAACGGATATCCCCTGCCAAGGCCTCGTACAAACGAAGCCGTGATGAAGCCGGGCGGGTATCAGGATAAGATCGCCGGCAGCTACCTTGATATTCTGTTCAGAAGAGCTGTAGTACCCTTCCCCTTCCAATACCAGCGTCAGCTCATCGTATTCATGGGCATGTGACTGGAAGAGGCCCTCTCCCTGCTCGGCCTGAAAGGTGTGAGGCTTAAAGCGCTCCATACTGATCACAAAGCTCTTTTCACTGTTTTCCATGTTCCATCCTCTTTCTTTGAGGCTTCTAATACGTAGTCCTTCTCTATTCATTCTAAGAAGTCCTCCGAGCCTGGTCAATAAATATCGAGGCCCCCTGGTTGTTCTAATGCTTATTCATGGATAAATAATTGAACGAGATCCAGCGTAACGGTTACCCCATGCGGCTAATCGAAGGGTCGGCGGTATACTAAAAACCCTTGATGAATCATCAAGGGTTTTCTTCTTGCGGAGCCGCGAACGAAATCGCTTCGCTATGAAATTCTCGAAGACGAATCAGCAGGGAATCTTAGCGCTGCAAAATGCCTCCAGCTCCTGACGAATGGCTTGGGGCGTGTCCAGACGAAGAATGCGTTCCGCCAGATCGCGGCATTCCGCTCGATCCAATCCTTCGAGCCTTTCCTTGATCGGGCTGAGCCTGCCAGCCTCCATGCTCCATTCGTCAAGGCCCAGACCGAGCAAGAGCGGTGCGGCCAATGGGTCGCCCGCCATGCTGCCGCACATGCCGGTCCATTTACCGGCCTTATGGGAAGCATCGATCACCGTCCGGATGAGCTGAAGCACGGCGGGATGGAAATAATCGTACAGGTGCGCTACGTGTTCGTTCATGCGATCCGCGGCAACCGTGTACTGAACGAGATCATTCGTACCGATGCTGAAGAAATCGACTTCGTCCGCGAAAAGTCCTGCCAACACGGCCGTGGAGGGAATCTCGACCATAATGCCGACTTCCATCTTCTCGTCGAACGGTACGCCCTCCTCCCTCAATTCACCCTGCACTTCCGCCAGGATGGATCTCGCCTGTCTCCATTCTTGCAAACCGGAGATCATCGGGAACATGACCTTCACCGCACCGAAGGCGCTGGCCCGCAGCACCGCCCGCAGCTGCGTGCGAAGCAGCTCCTGGCGGACAAGCCCTACCCGTATTGCACGGTAGCCCAGGAAGGGATTCGTTTCCTTTGGCAGCTGCAGGTACGGAAGCTCCTTATCTCCGCCGATGTCCATCGTGCGGATGATCACGGGGCGGCCCTCCATCAGCCGGGCCGCTTCCTGGTACGCACGGAACTGCTCCGCCTCGCCCGGCATGGCCGTGGCGTTCATGAACAGGAACTCCGTGCGGAACAGCCCCACGCCGTCCGCGCCCTGCCGGACGGCGGCCTCGGCTTCCGCGGCGCTGCCGATGTTCGCCGCGAGCTCCACGCGCGTACCGTCGGCGGTCACCGCCGGACGCGCAGTGTATTCCTCGAGCGACTGCCTGCGCTCGAGGTCCTGCTGCATGCGGAGCTGATGCTGCTCCGCCTCCGCCGCTTCCGGCCGGGCGATGCACAGCCCGGCTGATCCGTCGAGGACGAGCAGATCGCCGTCCTCGATGCCGTCAATCCCGTCTCCCGCGCCGACGACAGCGGCAATGCCGAGCGACCGCGCGAGAATCGCAGTATGCGAGGTTGCTCCCCCGGTACGGGTGATAAAGCCGACCACCAAGGCAGGGTCCAGCTGCACCGTATCCGAAGGCGTCAAATCGTCGGCAACGAGAATCACCGGCTCGGTGATTCCGGCAAGTCCCTGCGATTGTCCAGGCGACAGACAGGCGAGAAGACGGCCGCCGATATCGCGGATGTCGGTTGCGCGCTCCTTCATATAATCATTGCTCATGCCTTCAAACATGGAGGCGACTTGGTTGACAACCTCGGCAACGGCCCTCGGGGCCGTCTCCAATTTTTCCCGGATCCGCGCCTCCATCTTCGGGTAGAAAGCCGGATCGTCCAGCAGCTTTCGGTGTCCCGCAAGAATGCCCGCTTGCTCTTCGCCTACCGCTTCCTTCGCTTTCTCAATCAGCTTCTCCATTTGCTCGGCGCAGCCCGCTTTGGCTTCGCGAAGCTTATGAAGCTCGTCTTGGACCGCTGCCGAGGTATCGGGAATATAATTCCCTTCGGGGCTGCTTTCGCCGCTGGCCCCCACCGAAGATTTGTAGATATAGGCCTTTGCAATCCGGATACCCTCCGATACGCCGATTCCTTGAATATCCAGCCTATTCATCAGGCTTCACCAAACTTGCTTTCGACGAGCTGTATCAGGGCTTCGACGACTTCTTGTTCACCGTCTCCGTTTGCTTCGATGGTCACGACGGCTCCTTGTTCAATGCCAAGCGTCATCAGCTCCAGCATGCTCTTGCCATCCGCCGAGCGACCTTCGTTTGTCTTCAGACGAACCTCTCCTCCAAATTGTCCTGCTTTTTCCGAGAATAGCTGAGCCGGACGTACATGAAAGCCCTGCTCATTCTGTATGGTTACCGTTTGTGTGAACATGTCTTTCCTCCTCATCCTGTAACCGCCAGCCCGGGGCTGTTACTTACTGAAACGTAAATTTGCGGTTTCTCTGTTGTTTCCTGCCGTTCATCCGCTCGACCCTTGTCAGGCCAGTAAGGTTATCCGGCCTTTATACGCCTCGACCAGCGCTTGGTTGTGCTCATCGGAGCCGTCGATATTTCCGCTAAGAAATACAGGGGGGTTAAAGCCTTGTTCAATCATAATCTCAATGGATTCGGCGAACAGGGCGTTCAAAATCAAGGCTCCGATCACTGTCGAGCTCGGGGTAAAGGGGACCTGAAGGCCGGGATGGCTCAATACCGCATCGCCCTTGACCGAGAAATTGTCGATCACCAGATCCGCGGCATCCGCCAGATGCTTGCCGCTGCTGTGCCGGGACGGCATGCTTTTGGAATATTCCAGTGAGGTAATGCCTACGGTGAAGGCCCCCTTCTCCTTCGCCATCAAAGCGACATCCACGGGAACCGGATTGCGGCCCGAGGTGGACAGGACGAATACGACCTCTCCCTTGCGGATGTCCTGGTTGCTCATGAATTCGACGGCAAGATCGTTTTGTCTTTCCAGCTCGGACGAACGTACCGCGCCTTCATGCAGCATCAGCTTCTCTATGAGAATCGGACGGATCGGTACGAGTCCGCCTGCCCGGTAGAAGACTTCCTCGGTCAATATATGCGAATGCCCGCAGCCGAACAGATGAATAATGCCGCCCTGCTGAATACAGGCCGCCACCTTTTCCGCCGCTTCACGGATCGACTTGGCCTGCTCCGCTCGTACTTTGTCAAACAACCCGCCAATCACATCAAAATAGGTGTCCATCATCATCGCTTTCACCTCGTGGTTCCTGTATTTGTATAGATTTCTGTTTTTCTTCGTCGAGTGAACGGGTTCATATCGCTTTTTTCGCCCGGAGTACCATGTCGGCCATGACTTCCAGGCTTCGCTCGATAATCCGCTCTCCCTTCTCCCTCGTTGCCAACGTTGCATCCCCAAGCACCGCGGAAGCCGTCATTTCCTCCCAGGGTGTAGGCGTGAAGTCCGCTTCAATCGGGATCTGCGGAGCGCCGTCGATCGCCTTGCTCATGTCCACGTATTCGCCCGCGAGATAAAGCATGTAGGACGTCTCGATTTCATCGGCATGCATGTAGCTGCCATGAGCGGCCGAAGCCTCGCGTACTTCCGCCGTGATTTCCTTCGTGCCTGGATAAAAGAAGTAGAACACTTTCAATTCGGGTACCCGTTCGTATAAAATTCTCGCCGCTTCCTTCATCGCTACCGCATTGCCGAGATGGCCGTTGACCATGATGAATAGGCGGAATCCCTGATGATATATACTCTCGCCGATATCGGCAAGCAGCCGGATGAGCGCTTCGTTCGACACGTTGATGCTTCCCGGAAAATTGCGCAGACTCCACACTTGACCATAAGGAAGGGTCGGCAGAACGAAGCTGTCCGTCCGTTCCGCCAATTTGTCCGCGAGCCTGGACGCAAGCAGGTTATCCGTGCCCAGCGGCAGATGGGGACCATGCGCTTCAACGGCCCCGATTGGAAGTATGGCCGCGCCGAGTTTGCGGATTTTCTCCTCCACCTCAACCGAATTCTCGAGTTCGAATTTCATGACGCTAAGCACCCCTTACTTTTTGAATGAGAAGCAGTTGGCCGGATTGCTTACGAAAAATTTCTCCACCAGCTTCCGGCCGTCAAAGCCGCTGCGATTCGCCTCATCTACAAAGCGCGGCACCCATTTGGAAATAATGTACTCCAGCCCGAGACCGTAATCGTAATGCTTGTAGTAGGTTTTACGGGCGGTATCTCCGCTGATGAGAATCTGATCCTCATAGCCTTTACGGACAAGCTCCAGAATTAGCGAGATGCGGGTGCTTTCCGGCGCATACTTGATTTTGCCGATACCGTCAAAGCTCATGTAGGCTCCGGTTGCGGCGATTTGCTCATGGTAATACGGGTCGGGGTTCCGGTCCATATGCCCTAAACTCAAGTAGGATAGATCCACGCCTTCGCTCTTTAGGAGTTCGATTTGCTCCAGCGCCATGGTGCCGACTTCCGTATGGGAGTGGATGGGGGCTTTTGTTTCGTGATGAGCGCGGGCTACAGCGCGCAGCGTCTTCTCCTCCAGCGGCGTGATGCGGTTATAGCCTGTCCCGAATTTAACCTGGCCTGCTTTGAATGGCGTGCCCTCCAGCCCTTCTTCCACCTCCCGGATGACGAAATCCGCCAGCTCGTTGATGCTTTTGGCCTCGATCCACTGCGCATAACTCTCATAATCGCCGATCAGCGGCTTCAGCTCCTCTTTGATTTTGGCATCCCACAGGAAGCTTTTATTGAAGCCCGCCGTTCCTACAATGCGAATGCCGGTTTCAAGCGCGATTTCCTGCACCGCTTGAACATCCCGTCCATAATCGACGGCTGTAGCATCCACGATGGAGCATCCGCCGTGTTGTTTGAAATCCAGAACGTCGCGCTTGGACTTCTCTTTATCATCCAGCAGCAAATCGTCCACTCCCCGTTCCTGCCAGTAGGCCGGACGGCATACGATATGTTCATGGGAATACGTAAAGCCCAATTCCTCTTTGCTGATATCTCCATGCAAGGTACGGATAAAGCCCATATCGTTTCTCCTCCACTCTCTATAAAATAAGAACCTGACCGATTCACAAAAGTGCATGTTCAAAAAAGCCGGCTTTTCTCAACGCCTTAGACCGCTTTCTGATCTATCTCGTGATCCAAAGCCGACTTTTTTGTTTAACCTCTAAAAGAACAGTTTCGCCAGGAAGTGCAGAATCGGTCCGATGATGAACATGTCGGAATCGGCTGCCCACATGGCCGTATCCGGCACCGTCGAGGCGATGAAGAAGCGGACCATCAGGAACTGACCCCAAGCGACTACGGTTGACGTGATGAAGCCGCCGATAACGGCACCGCGGACACCGCCTGTCGAGTTCCCGAACACCCCTGCCGTAGCGCCGTGGAAGAATAGAACGATCATCGTCGGCACGAAGATGTAAGAAACGGTGTTGCCCAGTACGAGCAGCCAGATAATCGCGCCACCGAAAGCTCCCAGGAAGCCAAGCACCACCGCATTCGGTGCGTAAGGGTATACGACTGGCGCATCCAGTGCCGGTTTGGCGCCTGGTACGAGTTTGGTAGCAATCCCGTTGAAGGCCGGCACCAGCTCGCCGACAAACATCCGGACCCCCATCAGAACGATGGCGATTCCGCCTGCGAACGTAAACGATTGGATAATGGAATAGATGATAAAGTTCTGGTCACCCGATTGTTTCATCAGTTCTGCCGCAGCCGGCGTGCCCTTCGTCGAGAGAATAATGGCCCCGATCAGGAATAACACGCCCATGCTGAGCGCCGTGATGACGTTGGAATCGCGAAGAAATTCGAAGCCCTTCGGTACTTTGATTTTCTCGGAATCGTTGTTTTTGTTGCCGAGCAATTTGCCGAACAAGGCAGCCAATAGCGCAACCGAAGCCGACGTGTGTCCAAGCGCAATGTTATCGTTGCCCGTGATTTTACGCAGGAACGGCTGAACCAGCGCCGGCTGGAACGTCCAGTACACCCCGAGAACCACGGCGATCATCAGTACCAGCTTCCAGATCGGAATTCCGCTGGACGCATGGACGATGACGCCCGCAAAAACGGTCGACGTCCAGAACATCATGTGCCCGGTCAGATAAATAAATTTAAACCGGGTGAAGCGTGCCAGCAGAACGTTGATCAGAAAGCCGATGAGCATGGCAAGCGTAACGGCGCTGCCGAATTTGGAATTGAATGCCTCCTGCCCCATAAAGGCACCGAGGGATCCGCTTTCCAATCCGAAGACTTCTTTCCACATCGGCTCGAATACGTTCAAGGCTTTTACGATAACGTCAGAGCCTGCGCCGATGATGAGGAAGCCGATGATCGCTTTAAAGGTGCCGCTTACGAGCTGACTCGTTGATTTCTTCTGCAGCAGCAGGCCGATCAGAACGATAAACCCGAGCAGAATGGCCGGCGTTCCAAAAATGTTGGTAGCGATCCAAAAAAGTACGTCCATAAGCCCTCTTCCTTTCTAATGGTTTACAGCACTTCTTCCAGCTTCTGTTTGATCTCGTCGTTGTCAAAATAGTTGTTGACGATAACGACCTTGGCTTCATGCCCTTGCAGGCTTTGTGCCAGCTCGTTGCTTGTAATGATATAATCGGCTGCGGTTCCCGATGCCGTCGAAACGTCCGTGTGCTCCACATCGGCGTTTACTCCCATGCCGTTCAGCACATTCTCCACATTCATTCTCAGAATCAAGCTGGTTCCTTGTCCTAAACCGCATACGCATAAAATTTTCATTGTTCGTTCCCCCTAATTAGTTGTTGGATTGACTCTACATCCGATGCCTGCTTGAATCGTTCCACGTTGTCCGGATTGCTGAGCAATGTCGTCAGCTTGCGCAGCATGGCGATGTGCTCCGAGCTTGAGGAGCCGCCAAGCGCGAATACAAGCTGGACCGGATCATTAGCGGCATGGCCAAAAACGACGGGTGTCTTCAATCGAAGCAGCGAGACGGAGGCTTCCCTCACCCCGTCCTCCGCACGGGCATGCGGTAGGGCGATGTGCGGCGCAAGAACAAAGTACGGCCCTTTGTCACGATACGATTCCACCATGGCATCGGCATAACGTTCTTCCGCCGCTCCGGCATTCGCCAGCAGCGCCCCTGCCAAACGGATCGCTTCTTCCGCCGTCTCGGCCTCAACATCCAAGGCAATTAGTGACGGTTCCAAAAATTTCATTCTCATCTCTCCCAAATCCGGTATTCTGTTCGGTGCTAAGGACCGGTTTGTAATTGTTGAAGTATCTGTTCTTTTGTCCTGGCCTCTTTCAGTCGGATCAGGTTTTCCTTATCTCTCAGCAGGAGCGTCAGCTCCGACAGTGCTTTCAGGTGGGATTCGCCGTCAATCGCCGCCAGGACCAGAATGATCTGCACCTGATGGCGCGCTTCCTCCGAGAAGGCGACGGGCTGCTCCAGCCGGAGCAGACTGATCCCAAGCCGCCGGACTCCATCCTGCGGCTTGCCGTGCGCGATGGCGATGCCAGGTGCTACGACAATGTAAGGGCCGAGCGCTTCCACTTTGGAGATCATCGCATCAATGTAAGCTTCTTCGATGCGTCCATCCTTCAACAGCGGTTCGGAGGCTTCGCGTATGGCGCTCCGCCAATCTGCCGCTTCTCTTTTCATCCGAATCATTTGCCCGGTGAGCAGATCCGTCAGAGATGGCTTGCGGGCCTCGCTAAGCCAAGTTTTCCCTAAGGACATGTAGCGGTTAAGCTCCTCCGTAAGTCCGGCTTCATCCCTTACCGCCGCGTATTTATGGACGATGTCCAGCAGCGCTTGAACCGTGTTGGCCTGGGTTCTTGATTTGCGTCCGGAAACCATGTTGATCTGGTTCAGCAAATGCTCTTTATCCTTATCGCTCAGAATCGGATTCACCAGGAGAACGGGCACTTTGCTGTCCGGGAGCGGTACCGTCGAGAATATAAAATCAACATCTTCTTCGCGAAACGACTCATAATCGCGGAGCGACAATACGGCTGTGATGTCCACTGCCGAGAACAGGTTCTCCAGCTGCGATTTCAGCATCCGCGATGCGGAAATGCCGTTCACGCAGACGATGGCGGCCTGCCTCCTTACGGCCGGCTTCGTATTCTCTCTGCGCAGCCAACCGCCGAAATGCATCGCGAGGTATCCGATCTCGTGATCGTCAAGTTTACGTCCAACCAACTGCTCGAACGGTGCGGCGGAACGGCGGGTAAGCTCGAATACTTCCCCGTACTTGGAACGGATATTTTCGAGCAGCGGATTTTCCAGGCTGAGACCATACAAGATCCGGTAATAAGCCGGTTTCAAGTGGACCAGCAGATTCTCCTCCATGGCTTCCCGGTTCGGCAGAAATACGCAGGCATAACGTTGAAAATGGTCGGTCATCTCCGTCGTCACGTTCCGAAGCTGCTTCAGCACTTCTTCGGACCCCGTCATCTGTTCCATCCGATTGACTCTCGCCCCCAGCAGATGCATCGCGAAGTAGCAGACTTCATCATCCGGAACGGAAACGCCGAACATTTGCCCGAGACCTTCCGCAATGCGCGCGGCAGCTTCATACTCTGGCGTCCTTCGCAGAACGCTTCGTTCATCATCGTCGATCGAGACCCATTGCGCGGTTTGAATCCGTCTTACATACAACAGGAAGCGGGCGGTCAGATGAAATAGCATCTCATCCGTCAAATCTACGCCCAGCGTGATCTCGCTATCCGAGATCAGGCGATAGACCTGCTCCAAACCTCCTTCTTCCATAGGCGGAAACAGGAGTGGGGCAAGATCGGGAATTCCCGATTCCGGGTTCAAGTTGAATGCCTGTTCCCAGCCCGCATGACCGAAAATCTGCCCGAAGTAATGGCTCAGCGTCTTCCGCTTGTCACGCTCCTCCCCGTGCACGCCGTAGCCCCGCTTACGGTCGTAGGTTACCTTGAGTTTTATGGACTTCATCTCCGAACGGACCATGTTCAAATCCTTGAGCACGGTTCCGCGGCTAACCTGCAGAAGTTCGGTAAGATGGTGAACGAAGAGCGGACTCTCCGCCGACAATAGGTAAAGCGACATCCAGGCCAGCCTTTCGCGCGGAGACAAATAGTACTGCTGTGCATGGGGCTTTTCACTCAACTTCGGAAGCCCCGCCCGGCTTTCTTCAGGCAAATAGTAGCCTGCTGTCCTGACATATTGGACCGATGGAAGATGAACCGCTTTCAACCAATCGTTTATTTTTTCCATATCATAGTAAACGGTTCGTCTGGAGATGCCGAGCTTCTGCATCAGTTCTTCCAGCGATACATAATCGGCTGCCTCATGGAGCAGCGTCAATATCTTGGTACTGCGTTCATCCAGAATACGGCATCAACTCCTTTGCCGTTAGTTTCGTGCTTTTTGCAATTTGATTATACCTATAGGCCATTGTTGAAGGACAGTTCAATTCATGGAGCCCGATTTGTGCAAAAATGTACTCTAGTGAAAGGGGCAAAAAAAAAAACAGGCCCCATGGCCTGTGTAAGATATGGTTCAACTTCGCAACTGCCCTGTTCACCGTGCCATGGCAAAAAAACGCATCCTTTCATTCGGCACGATTAGTTATCACGAACCGGTCATCGTGTGGTGTTTTGCGGATCGATCCCTAAGAATCTGTCTGATCCGCCGGCGTCATAATTGGCAAGGTGACGATGAAGGTCGCTCCTTGACCAGGCTCGCTTTCCACCCGGATATCGCCTTGATGAAGCGATACGATCAGTTTGACTATGGCAAGTCCCATGCCGCTGCCCTCAAATTTACGACTGCGGGAACGGTCGGTTTTGAAGAAACGCTCGAATATACGCTTCTGATCCTCAAGCGAAATACCTATGCCCGCGTCGGATATTCGAACGGTCACGTGGTTCATGTCTTGTTTGACGCTGACGTGAATCACGCCGGCATCCTTTGAGAATTTGATGCTGTTGCCAATGATGTTCGTCCATACCTGGTTTAATTGATCATGATCGGCCGTAACTTTAACGGCCTGCAAATCAAGCTCAAACTGAATGCTGCGGGCGGCCCATTGCGGCTGGAGCGCCACGATGACCCGTCGGATCTGTTCATCCAAGCTGAGCGTGCTGAGCCCCAGCTGCTGTGACTGGGATTCAAGCAAACTCAGCTTGAGCAGGCTGTCGCTCATTTTGGACATCCGCTTCGCTTCAGCGATGATAATGTCCAGATAACGTCTTCGCTCGTCATCCGAGAGATCTACCTGCTTCAGCGCCTGAGCGTACCCGGATATCGAGGTGAGCGGCGATTGCACCTCGTGCGACACGTTCGTTACGAATTCCCTGCGCATCTGCTCCAGCTGCTGCAGCTCGTGCATCATGTCTTCAAAGCTGCGAGCCAGCGTACCCAGCTCGCTTGTTTGCTTAATATTCAGCTTGACGCTAAAATCTCCGACTGCAATGCGGCGGGTCGCTTTTGTCAGCTTTTTGATCGGCCTTACCAAGTAGATGGAGGCAATCAGGATCAATAAGCTCCCTGTAATCAACGAACTGGTAGCAAAGATCGATCCCCATTTGACGACAAAAGAGGTAGAAGGAGGGGCGAGCATTTCCAGGAACATCGCCTTCGTTCCCGTTTCCGTTTTCAACGGCAGCCCTAAAAGAACCGTAGCAATGCCTTTCTGCGTGTCTTGAACAACGCCTCCCTCGATTACCTCCTTTAGTTTATCCATCGTTACTTCAGCAGGTTTGTGTCCGTTAAGCTTGCCGTAAGCCTTGTACTGGCCCGTCGCTTCGTAGATGCGGATATAATAGGAATCGAGCTGCTTCATTTCACGAACGAACAAGTCGGCTTCAAGTAACGGAAGTGTCTTGTAAATCCGGACGACATCTTGACCGAAGTTGCGTAAGTTGATTTGCGCGTTCTCGTTCAATTGTTCCTTGAACATCCAAGTAGACATAAAAAACGAAAGGACCGTGCCCCCGATAACGGACACTAGAAACGTCAGGACTACTCGAATATATAAGGATCTGATCATTCATAGACCTCAAGCCGGTACCCCAGCCCGCGCACCGTTTCGATCCGGAAATCCGGCGTCGTTGCGAACCTTTCGCGAAGACGTTTAATATGTACATCCACCGTTCGGTCATCTCCCGCGTAATCGATTCCCCAAATCTGATCGATCAGCTGCTCGCGTGTATAGACTTGTCCAGGTGTTCCAGCCAGCTTGTACAGCAATTCGAACTCTTTGAGCGGCAGCGTGAGCGTCTCCGGCCCGCTGCTCACCTTATAGGTCTGCCTGTCGAGAATGACGTTGCCGAACTGGATCGTCTGCGTGGAGCCGATCCGATATCGTTTCAGCAATGCCTTAACGCGGACCGTCAACTCCAACGGATCGAATGGTTTCGTTAAATAATCGTCCGTCCCCAGCTCGAAACCCTTTACTTTTTCCCACGTTTCGCCTCTCGCCGTCAGCATAAGCAGCGGCAAATCCGGATTGGCTCTTCGAAGCTCCTTGCATAACGTCCAGCCATCCATCATCGGCATCATAATATCAAGGACGACAAGATCGACGGGCGTCGAGCCATAGACGCTGAGCGCTTCCTTGCCGTCAGCTGCCTCGACCGTGGTGAATCCGTCATTGCGTAGAAATAAACAGACGAGCTCGCGAATGTTCGCATCGTCGTCAGCAACCAGTATAGTAGGCATCGGTTCCCTCTTTCCTTCATTTCCATCCCCTATTGTGTAATAACTATATACTATTATAAATACAAGGATTATGGGAAATGGTTCAAATGGCGCGGCAATTGTGCGTCTATTTTGCATTCTAGCCTAAGCTATTATAGGCCGCATATTTCGCACGGCCTCTGCCGGTACCTAAGTTTAATCAAGGAAGATGAACTGCCAGTGACATCCATATGAACGGAACATGAACGAACCAAAAAGAAATTCACATCGATTCGTTGCGATAGAACCCTTTGAGCGCTTCATATTCGGTTTGGGTAATAGGCAGGATGGAGCCGTGACGTTTTTTAAGGCTGCCGAAGTCGTATTCTCTCGGTTCAGGTTTCCTCCAGCATGCTCCCGTCGGATCGCCGATGTCGGTTGTCAGGATGGGCATATATCCACTGCCGGTTGCGTACTGGTCAACCAACAGCCCCCACTTTTCTTCGCCGTTAAATTTGAAAAACTCTGGACCCTCGACGTCCTTTCCCGTAAGCGCAAGTCCAAGCGACTCCAACGTCGAAATGACTTTCCATTCTCCCATCAGGCGGTCGCTCGACTCGATGGTAATCTGCCCGTCGCCGGAAGCCCGATAATACTTGCCGCTGGCCTTAATGATCGTCGTGTCGATAATCGCACGGTTTTCCCCGCGGGTAATATAAGGCTCGGCCGGCGTAAACGTGCGGAAATCCTGCGTTCTGCTGCAGTAAATATGGTGTCCGCGTCCATCGCCGTCATGAGCGTCCCGGCTGGAAGCCCAGAATACCAGATAATCGCCATTTTCCTCGTCAAAGATCGCTTCAGGCGCCCACGCGCAGCCCGCTTCCTCCGGAGCGGCTTCAACCAAGCGCGGCTCCGACCAGTTCACCAAATCAGGCGATTCCCAAATGACGAGTGACCGGCTGCCGGTAACCGTCGCCTGAGCATGCTCCCAGCCGCCGCGATGGTAAATGCTAAGGTCGGTGGCAAGCAAATAAAAGCAGCTGCCGTCCGCGCTTCGAAGCAAATAGGGATCGCGTGCCCCGCGCTCTCCGACGGTTGATCGCAAGACCGGCTGTTTCTGATTCAGATCCTGCCAATGCATGCCGTCCTTGCTCAGGGCGAAATAGATTTGCTCGCCGTCCTCATGATCACCGATAAAATGAACGAACAAATAACCGTATAATGAATTCGTAAGCTCTCGATGGTTCATGAAAATAATCCTCCGTCTGATTCATATTGGCAATGCTCCCGATTAACGCTCCCGGCGAGTATGCCATTTAACTTCCTTTATATCAGTCATGCAATCGATCCGTAAACCGCAAAAATTGATCGTTACAACGATTTCTGATTCATTATCTGAACAATTGCCGTGGTTTTAGAAAACGTTTAGCTCTAAGCCATGATAATTACGAATGGTCATCACCCGAAAAGTGAAAACGGGCAGCGCTTATACAGCACCCCCCCGTTTAGCAAGCCTAAGCTTGCGATTCCTGTACTTCCGTAACGGCTGCGAGAAACGCGAGAACGTGTCCCTCTCCCCCATACTTGTGCCCACTTTCGGTCGATGCCGAGATCTCCTATGATGCCATTAGGTCTGTTCAGAAATATGATCTCTGTACTCCCTTAAATATGGCATCTTATAACACCACATCCTCGAGAGCTTGGTAATCAAACCAATCAAAGTGTGCCGGCGAGACGGATCGAACGCCGTTGCCTGTGGCATACATGGCGATGAGCACGCCCGTAAACCCGCCGGCTACCTCCGTAGCCAACATGGCACATTCGCCTTCACCGAACCAACAAGGCTCCTGACCACCGCCGGCAAATCCGAACGCATACTTCTCTTTGTCGGCTTGAATGGTGAGCACAACCGAATCCGAAGACCAAGGGGCCTCGCTTTCGACTTTCCACAAGCTTCCGATCCTTCTGCGGAAGATCATCTTTCGGCAACCATCGATTCGGATCACAGCCAACTCGTAGTGGAACCGCTCGTTCATAAACACGGTTAATCCAGCTTCTTCGCCGTCCTGCTGCGGCGCGAAAGTCAAATGCACTGAAGCCTTCATGTTAAAATGCTGCTGCCTTCTTCCGAGGAAGGCAGCAGCACCGTCATTCAACGTTGCCGCTGAACCGTTCAATGTCAGGCAGCTCTCCTTCTCGGTCAGGGACCCATGGTCCGGATGCGGTGATCGAAGGAAATTCCAATATGGCGCGAGCTCCGAGTCTACAAAATCATCTCTTACAGGGGGGCTCGTCACGCGTTGTAATCGAAGGTTCCCTGATGGCATCGTCTCATGAACGACGCCGTTCTCTCCAATAACAGGCCATCCGTCCCCTGTCCAGGATACAGGGGCGAGAAACGTTTCTCTGCCGAGATGATGACGCTGAGGATAACCGACGGGCCGAATGCCGAGGAAGACCGCCCACCAGCTACCGTCGGGGGCTTGAACCAGATCCGCATGGCCTGTAGCTTGAATCGGCTTTAACAGACTCCGATGAGTCAGGATTGGATTGTGCGGACAGCTCTCAAACGGACCTTCCGGCCGCTTGCTTCTGGCCACGGTCACCATGTGTCCGTATTCGGTTCCTCCTTCGGAAATAAGCAGGTAATACCACGCTCCAACCCGATACAGGTGTGGGGCCTCCGGATATTGCCCGCCCGTTCCGTTCCATAATAAACGGACCTCGGAGAGCTTCTGTCCAGTTTCAATATCAATCCGGCTTTGATAGATCCCCTGGTTCCACGATGTTGTATAATAAACCGTTCCATCCTCGTCAAAAAACAAATCGGGGTCAATCCCGGGATGGTCAACGAATACCGGATCGGACCAAGCCCCGCTAGGATCCTCAGAGGTTACATAAAAATTCCCTCCTCCCGAAACATTGGTTGTGGTCATGTAGAACATGCCTTGATAAAAACGGATGGTTGGAGCATATATCCCTGTCGAGGTGCCTGCATTTCGAAGATCCAATTGCTCCTTCCGAGTCAAGCAATGGCCGATCTGTGTCCAATGCACAAGATCATTGCTGTGAAAAAGAGGAACTCCCGGATAATATCCAAAGGAACTCGTTACAAGATAATAATCGCCGCCGACCCTGCAGACACTGGGATCGGGATGAAAGCCGCTAATCACAGGATTTTGGTATGTCATTTCCACAATGGATTCTCCTTATTTGTTTCATTGAACTTTCTCCATGGTTTACTTCACTGCTCCGATCGTAATCCCTTTAACGAAGTACTTCTGAAAGAACGGATATGCGATCAGAATCGGCAATACCCCTATAGCAGCAATTGCCATACGTACGGTCGTGCTTGGCAATTCCATGATGGCTTGCCCTGCGCCCGTGCTGGCAAGGTTGCTGTTGCTCGTAAGAAACTGGATATCCGTCATCATTTTATTCAGAATCGTTTGGATGCCAAACAATCTCGTGTCCGTTAAATAGATCAATCCATTGAACCAGTCGTTCCAATATGCGATGGCTTGAAACAGCCCGATGGTTGCCATGATAGGAAGCGACAGCGGAAGAACGATCCGGTAAAATGTTTTAATTTCACTTGCCCCGTCGATGCTGGCCGCTTCGAGCAAGGCTGAAGGAATGGAAGTCATGAAGAAGGTCCGTACCAGAAGAACGTTAAAACCGTTCATGAGCAGCCCCGGTATGAGCAGCCCAAACAGCGTGTTCTTGATGTCGAAGAGCTGCGTATAGACCATATAAGTTGGAACCAGCCCGCCGTTGAACAACATCGTAAAGAATACGAAAAAAGTCCAAAAGTTCTTTAAAGGCATGTCGTGGCGGGACAACGGATAAGCCAGCATGGAACTGATCGCCAAACTGACTGCCGTACCGACGACGGTGATGAGAACCGTGATTCCATAGGCCCTTCCAAGCTCCCCGACATGCGTCCACAAATAATGGTAGGCATCCAAACTTAACTCCGTTGGAAAAAAGGAGTAGCCGTTCTGGATAATGCTTGCTTCGCTGCTCAGCGAAGATACGATCAGCAAAGCAAATGGGATCAAACATGCCGCCGCAAACAATCCTAGGATCACATGGGCGGACCACTGTAACAATTTGCTTTCATAAGCCATATTGTATTGCACCTCTATTCTCGGTCTAGAACAACGCGTTCTCCCTATTGAATTTACGCACGATATAGTTGGCACTCAGAACAAGTACGAACCCGACAATGGATTGGTAGACGCCCGCTGCCGAAGCCATGCCGATATCCCCCATGATCATCAAACTTCGGTACACGTACGTATCGATCACGTTCGTTGTATCGTTGAGCATGCCTGAATTCATCGGCACCTGATAAAATAATCCAAAATCGGAATAGAACATCCGGCCGATGCTCAGAAGCGTAAGCATAACAATCACCGGCGTAATCAACGGAATCGTAATCGACTGAATTTGCCTCCATTTCGAGGCCCCGTCCAATCTTGCCGCCTCATAATACTCGGGATCGATGCTGATAATGGAAGCCAGGAAGATAATACAGGAGAAACCGACGCTCTTCCAAAGCTGGACCACCGTCAAGATCACCGGCCAATATTTCGGCTCGGTATACCACGAAATGCTCTCGATTCCAAATAGGGGAAGTATGGTCTTATTCATGAAACCCGTTTCTAAACTAAGAGCCGCATATACCAAGTAGCCGACCACAACAAAAGAAATAAGATGCGGCAGCACAATGACGCTCTGGTAGAAACGCGACAGCACCTTGACTCTGATCTCGTTCAGCAAGATGGCGACGGCAATGGAAAGCACGGTGCCAATCACAATGAAGGCGGCATTATATAAAATCGTATTCCGCGTGATGATAAAGGCGTCTGTCGTTTTGAATAAATATTCGAAGTTTTTAAAGCCGATCCAGTCGCTTTCAAAAATTCCAGCCGAGAAATTTATATTTTTAAAAGCAATAAACATGCCGAACATAGGAGCATAATTGTTGATGATGAGATAAGCGATTCCCGGGAGCATTAGGAGATATAGAGGCGTGTATTTCCTGAACCGTTTCAGCCCGCTCCGTCTGGTCATAGGTGCACAACCCTTCTTTAATAAATTACCGCATGAAAGTGACAATCCGATCGGCATCGACTGCCGATCGGATCGCACCGTCGCTTATTGTACTCCGTTTCCGCTAGCCCACTCGTCAAGCTGTTTTTGTTTTTCCTCGATAATTTTTTGAATACCGGCATTTTCAAGCTTATTGAGGAATTCAGGCAGTGCCTTCTCCACATCCAGGATTCCGCTCTCCAATGCTCTCCGGTATTGCTCAAGCACGCTATTGCAGGCGGCTACTTCATTCTTTACGGGTTCGGAATCGAATGAAAATCCGAGTGCTTTCGATTTGGCCGCCGACTTATTAAACTCGTCCATCTGCTCATAAATGCCAGGGTCGTCTCCCTCGAACACATAGGTAAGAAACTGATTCCCGTGCATCCAGCCATAATTTTTGTATCCAACGTTATCGCTTGTGACGCCGTCAGGATATCGGATCATATTGTCTTGTCCTTCGACTTTGACATAATGCTTGCCCTCGATGCCCCAAACCATTAAATTGACAATCTCTTTATCGGTATATAGCAGATTCATGAACTGCAGTGCTTTCTCAGGGTTTTCCGAATTGGAGGTGACACCGACGGCAACGTTCGTGACCGTATCCGTCTTGGCGACAGGCTGCAAGGTACGAACGGCGGTCATTTCCATACCGACGTTCCGGCTTTCCTGGACTTCAAATCCCGGCTTCATCGCGGACATCCATCCAGCAGCCTTTCCATTACTGACCAGCACGTTTGTAGACTCAGGGCTGGTCGCGGCATCTTTCATTAAATATCCCGCGAGATACCACTCCCGAAGCTTCTTCAGAATGTGCTCATATTCTTCTGAAGCGAACAAGTTAACGACTTTCAAATCGTCAAGACCGTTGTTCAGCAAGACCCCCAGATTATTGCCGAGCGGGTCATGTATGGCATAGGTGCTCATAATCGAACCATTCGACAAGTTGGCCGCTCCGGCCATGCCCGGTTCGTTCTCTTTAATGATCTTGAAAATGTTCTCGAAATCATCGAAAGTCTGAACTTGACCCAGATCGATGTTATGTTTATCCACCAAATCCTTTCGCATGACAAAACCATAATCCTGCGCTAAGTCCCTTATGCTTGGCACACCGTAACTTACGCCCCCCACTTTGGTTGCATTGTAATAGTCGGTGCCAAGGACGTCGATAATTCCCTGAGCATTTTTCTCCATGATATTTCCGATCGGATAAAGTACGCCCTTGGCCACTTGAGTACTGTAGTTTCCGAGCATCGCAATCATATCCAGCTTTTCTCCGCTCGACATCATCAAATTCACTTGATTGGCGAATGCGCTGTTGCTGATGGGCAGCAGCTTTACTGTCACATTGATTTTTTCTTTGGCAATCTTGTTGATTTCATCCTGAACGAGCTGGATGTCGGCCGGTACGCTGTCAAAGGTCGGGTATGCATAAACCACTTCATAAGGAGCATCGGATGCACCAGAGGAAGCCGCGCCGTCATCTTTTGAGCCTGCTGCGGAATTTCCTTTCGAATCATTCCCCCCGCAGGCCGATACCATGACCATCAAAGCCAGCAACAGACTAAACCATCCCCACTTTTTCTTCATATCCATCCCCCGTACTGTTTTTTATGGATTCGGATCATTCCGAGCCTGTTTTCATTGTACGGGCCACCATGTCCAACAACTACTCCGATTTCGACATGGAATTTGCATCAAATCGACTTTTCCTTGATCGAGCCGTTGGGAGCTTGTTTTCGGTAATCGGCAGGGCTCATGCCGAACTGCTTTTTGAATCTCCTAGAGAAGTGGGCGAAATTCGAATAGCCGGTTTGCGAAGCGATGGCGCCGATCGGCAAATTGGTTTTCAGGAGCAAATCTTTTGCCAGATCCAGACGCCTCCTCATGATGTATTCGGTGACGGATGCCCCGGCCTCTTTCTTGAACAAACGATCCAGATAATCGGGATTGAGATAGACATGGTTCGCCACCGTTTCTCGTGAAAGCTCTTCCGTTTCGATCCGTTCCTGAATAAACTGCTCCACTTTATCGATGATGGAGTCCGTTCGCTGCAGCGTCCCCATCGATTCCATCGCTGTGTTGACGGTATGCCTCACCCAGAGGATCATGTCCGACACCGAACGGACGGCCCGTTGGTATAATCGTTCGGAGGCTTCGTTTTCGAAGAGGAGATGAGCCTCGATTCCCTTAAGCTTCAATACGTAAAATACCATCTGGAGAAAGTTGTGATGGAAGCGGTGAAGCGTTTCTGCCCCGGGCCCTTCGGTCCCGATCCAGCTTTTCAAAACAACCTCGGCCTCGATGACGACCTGAACACCTTGTCCCTCTTTCAGCATGATCGACCACGCATTCATGTCCGGGATCTTAATGGTGTCATGGATACGCTGTTTGCTTCCCCAAACGAAGACCTTATTCGTAAACGTCACATTGCCTTTGTCCCATCGCACCAACTGGCCGACCATTTCGCTCACTTCATGGCCGTACACCGCATTCCCAATATAGATCGACACGTCGCAATAAAACCATGCCGTGCACGATGCTATGAATTCCTCGCTGCGATTCCGCAGCGTCTCTTTATATGATTCCGCTTCCCGGTCAAAAGGAATTAGCGCGAGAAGAGTGCCTTCAGTTAATCCGAACAGCAGCCCGTTTCCGTGGACATGAAGTATTTCTTCGCCGCTGTTCAACAACGCGTATTCGATGATCTTCTCGTCGCGTGGAGAAAACGTTTTGTGATAGCGCTGCACGGAGATCAGGATCGGAAGAAGTCTCATACGCCGGTCGAAGGGAATATTTCGCTCTTCCGCCGCCCTTTGAATGTGTTCCGGATGCGAAGGGATCGTATGGTTGATGACGTCAAGCCATAGCCGTTCCGCTAGCAGCGGTTGATGACGCGCCCAGAACTGGCCGATCCGGCTATATTGCTGCACCTCTTGATCTCTCATGATTTTTTCCACGACTTTGCCGATCACTTGCTGGAGCTCATCTCCTGGAATCGGTTTGAGCAAATAATCGAAGCTGCCCAGCTTGAGCGCTCGCTGCGCCAGTTTGAATTCGGCATGGCATGTCATAAACACGGTCTCCGTTTGCGGGTAGTTATTCCTGACCCATGCAAGCAGCTCCAGCCCGCTTTCTTGAGGCATCTCGATATCGCATAAAATAAGATCAACCCGTTCCTGTTCAAACACTTCCTTGGCTTGGCGGGCGTTATAAGCGGTAAAAACGGCTTCGATCCCTAAGCTCTGCCAATCCACATCCGACTTTAGCGAGTCGGTTAACAGCTTCTCATCATCAACGATCATCATGTTCAGCATCTTGGAATGCTCCTTTCTATACTGTGGTGCCCCCATCCGGTGAGAAGGGAAGCTTCAGTTCAACCATGGCTCCGTGCGGTTGAACGTTTCGCAGCTCCACCTTTGCCCGATTCCCGTAGAGAAGGCGCAGCCTTTGCCTCAAGTTCCAGAAGCCGATATGCTCTCCCTCCTCGTCGATGATCCGTTCATCGGCAGCGATTTTTTCAATCATTCCCTCTTTAAAACCGGGACCTGTATCTTGAATTTGAATGATGAGTCCTCGTTCCGGAGACTCATCCATTTCCACCCGGACTTGGACCCGAACCGGCTCATCGAGCGATATGGCGTGCTTCATCGCATTCTCCACGAGCGTCTGCATAACCAGTGGGGGAACAGGAGTCCGCAGAAGAAAATCCGGCACCTCAATTTCATGGATAATTTGACCCGGAAACCTCAGCTCCTGAATGTTCAGATAATTGCGAATATGCTGGATTTCATCCTTTAACGAAACGAACGTCAAATTGCTTTGAAACATGTAGCGAAAATAACGGACCATATAAAGCGACATGTCCTCAATCCGCCTCACATCGTTTCTGCGGGCCAACGTATGTATCATATTCAAGGCATTGATGTAAAAATGCGGTTTGATCTGCAATTGCAAATGCTGAAGCTCCGCTTTTTGCTTGTTCAGTTGCTCTTCATAAATGTTGATCCGGAGGCTTTTGATTTGTCCGACCATGCTATTGAACGTATCGTTCATGGCTCGAAACTCGATGGAGGTTGGATACTCCCGGATTTGCGTGTCGACATGGCCTTGCTCGATCCGATTCATCGCTCTGAGCAGTCGGTTTATGGGAACCAGCAGCCACTTTCGAAGCAAAATCAATCCGATGATCAGAATAACCACGGACCCGAAAGGCAATAGGGTAGAAATGGTTTTTAAGATGGGCAGGTGCTGCAATATCGTCTCTTCCGGAATAAAAGCATACAAGCTGAACTCGCCCAACCGCGAGTGTTCCCCGACCGTCAAATAACGGCTGGAGGTTCCCGTTAAATAATAGGACTGCGGATTGAGCTGCACCTCCACACCGCTATCGTCGATAAAGGTTTGGTTGACCATCGCTTTTCCTCGGTCATCGATTAGGAGGGCGGCTCCTTTATTCCCAACGCTTAGCAGCTCAAGCGGGGTTTGAAAGGAGCGAGCATTCAACCAAGCACCTACTGTCGTACCGTTTTTCATCTTCAATAGACGGATAAGGTAGGTTTGGCCGTTGTAATTCTGGACGTACCATTTCTTACGATTTAATTCCAAAGGGGATGCACCGGCCTTGAAAGTCTCGTATACATGCGACCTAATATACTGCCGGTCCTCGTACGTCGAACGGCTCTGGAACGAATAATAATAGTTGTCGCTGGAAGGCTCGTACACGTACAGACCGTCCAGGACGCTATATCGTGAAATCGAGCTGGAGAGATTGGCAGCAATGCGCTGGGACGCGAAAAATCGTTCTTCCGGATTCACGGCATAATCCAATTCATTCAGATCCGTTCCAATCATTAATTCAATGAGATAATCATCTGTCTCTTTCAGTGTTGCATCAATTTGATCCCTGTAGAGCACCAGCAAATCCTTGTTGGAACTTGCTACCTGATTACGGACTACATCGATAGCGTATATGTTGGAATACAACAGAAATCCGATCAATGGCATGACGACCAGCAGTAGTCCTCCAATCATCCTGACCCGGATCGACTGCCACGTTAATTGCCTAAGGCCTCGGTACCTTGGCTTGATATTCATCGTCAGGCCTCCCCTATAGAAGTAAGCGGTTTCGCAAAAAAAGAATATTTCCGTTATCATAGCTCAGGAATGATTATAGTATAAAGGTTAAACTTGGATTCGTCTTTATAGGTGATGCAGGCGTTCGCTGACTTAAAGCCAGTATAGATACCTCTGGAAATAAAAAGGATGACTCCTGTTTACTACAGGAATCATCCCAAAAGTGACGTTTTTGCTGCCCCCGGCCAGTTTATACGATCTAATCGCTGCCGCTATGCTTGAGATTCGACAACTTCAATGACGGCTGCCAGGAACGCAAGTGCCAGTCCTTGCCCCCATCCTTGCGCCCACTTTCGGTCGATGCCGAGATATCCTTCGATATCGTTCATGACAGCCGTACCCCCGGATACGTTCAGAACCCTCCCGTTATCCGCAATATTGGCAAGAACGCCATCCAAGGCTTTTCGCACATATTTCGCATGCAGCGGATTGCCCTGCATGACCATCGCCGCGGCGATCCCCGCTGTCGCGGATACTTCGCCGTAGGCCTCCGGGTAATCGAGTACGGTCCCCCACAAGCCGTCGTCATGCTGCAGCCGTTTGATCGCCGCCAGTTGGTCGCGCAATGAGCTCCATATATGCATCATGGGAGGATAGAGATAGCCTTCAGGCAGCCCTCGCGCCGCACGCGACATCGTATAGGCCGCCCATGCGTTGGCGCGCGCCCAATGGATGCCGGACATATGGTCTTTTGTGACATGGTTGTAGCCGTGGTACCACAGACCGGAATCCTCATCCTGCAGGTAATGAATATGCCTTTCGAATTGATGGAGCGCGTCGTCAATGAGTGCCTTCTTCTCAAGCAGCACGCCGACCCGAAGCTCCAAGTATGCCGCCATGAACAGGGTATCCGCCCAGCACTGCTCGGGAAAGTCATTGTTAGCCGACACCGTATGCTGAAGGACCCGGTCTCCGAACCGCAGAGCGTGATGTTCCAAATAATCGATCTTGCTTGAAATAATGTCCAGATATTTTTGATCCTTCGTCTGTTCGTACAGGGTGAGCAGCATATGCCCCATTGCACAGGTGTTCACGGTCCATCCCTCTGGAAGGCCCGCTTCCAGGTATTCCTCCACCCAATCGATCATCCGTTTCAGGTAAGCATGCTCACCCGTCACATCGAGCAGCCGGCTGACGCCATAGAATGCAACGCCGCCCGGCCAGTCCCATGTCAAATCCATGCCGAACGTATAGTCTGCAACGCGCTCCGCGGTTTGCTTTAGATCTTCCGAAGTGAGTTCCAATTTCAGTTTCATATTGCCCTCCTTCTCAGCAAGAGCTCCCGCTTGCGGCAGGAGCTCCGAAGTTCTCCATTGCATTAACCCGATTACCGGAATTGGCCTGCGTCGATCGCTTTTTGCTTCTCGTCCAAGATCTCTTGATAGCCTGCATCGAGGAATTTCTGCTTGGCTGCTTCGTACTTCGCATCAAACTGGTCTTCCGGCGCAAGGACAATGTCCAGATACAGCTCCTGGAAGAGGTTGTTTAAATCCGCCTTATACTCGTTTACTTTCTCAAGAACTACGGTGAACAGCGGATCCTGGATCTGATACGGTTTTATTTCTTGCCGATATTTTATCATGTCTTCGACAATTTGCTCGTAACCGGCAGGCGTCCAGTTGTTTTTGTTTGCCTTAAGCGTGAGCTCGGGTGTTTCAAATGTAGGCGCTTCCGTTATAAGTGCCCAATAGTCCTTGTTATTGTTCTGGGAGAGTACGGATTCGCCCTTGAAATCCGGGTCTTTTACCGGCAGGCCATCGGAATCAAGCGTATAGTTTTCCCCTTCTACTCCGTTCTGCAGGAACATCAGGTTCTCCGGTTGGCTCATCCACTCGAGGTACATCCATACGGCTGCGCGCTCCTCCGCCGTTGATTCATGGTTGATGCCCATGATCAAGCCGAACGTCCAGTCGGCGCGGCCTTGCGGCACATTGCCCTCCGGCACGCCAGTCCCTGGTGGAATTACGGCAAATTCAGCTCCCGGATTGTTCTTCAGTGTTGCTTCAAACACGTCGGTGTTATTCGTAATGTACAGTCCGTACGTGCCTGTATTGCCTGCAACAAACTCGGCCTTAAGCTTATTATCATCGTCGCGAAGATAGAACTCTTTGTCAATAAGTCCATTATGATATTGATAACTTAAGTTACGCAACCATCCTTCGGTTGCCGTGGTCGTAAAGTCCGCAACAGATAGATCTGCATAAAGTGCGTGGACCTTCGGGTCGGTCGGCCAATCCCGGAAGCCATAGCTGTAGTTGAACACATTTCGTGTCAGACCGGCCCCGGCAACGCCGATTCCTGCTTCCTTCCATTTCATGAGCATTTCATTGTACTTCTCGAGCGAGGTCAAGTCCTCAACCTTCATCCCCACTTTCTCCACCCAGTCTTTACGAATGATATTGACAAAGTTGCCATAGTTATTTAAGTCCGGACGCTTACCGAAGAAAAATGTGTTTTTTCCATCGACGACGCCATATTGCTGAATCGTCTCGCTCATATTGCTCCAATAGGTTGGTGCATAGTGCTCAATCTCTTTCCAGTCCAGCTCCTGCATAACACCTTCTCCGTAGTAAGCAAGCGCCTGCGGCATGTCATAGTGAAAAATGATATCCGGCGCCTTGCCAGCTGCGAGCAGCTGCTGATAAGTCGTAACTTCGTTGGTGCGGGCGATCGGGGTGAACTTCACTTCGATGTTGTATTTGTCTCCGAATTCCTTTTGAATCCAGCGCGTGTAGTAGTTGTCGGTTACGTTCCAGCCTTCGAACGCCCGTTCATATACGGGAATTTCCATTGTGACTTTTTCCGAAAACCCTTGCGAGTAATCGGGATAACTGCCTGCGGCGTTTTGGTTTGGGCTGGTACCCTCATCGGATGGAGAAGACTCCTTCGAGCTATTGGTGCTGTTCCCCGTACAGCCTGCTATAAGAGCGGCAATGAATAGTAAAGTCATAAACATAGACATGATTTTCCGTTTGCCCATCGTATATCCCCCTTTTTAAATCTCATCCTATCGCTGCAAATGAACCTCAAGCACTATTCCTTGATAGCCCCAAGCATGACTCCTTGGACAAAATACTTCTGAATGAACGGATAGACGCAAATGATCGGCAACGTCGCAAATACAACGCATGCTGCTTTGAGCACTTCCGGATTGCTCAGCGAAACTTGCGTCATCTCAAGTTGAAAGCTCTCGCTTGCCTGAACAACCAAGTAATACAATTTCAACTGCAATGGCCGCAGATCGACATTATGCTTAATGTAGAATAGGGCATCCTGATAAGCGTTCCATCGACCGACCGCGTAAAAAAGGGACAATGTCGCCAGAATCGGCTTTGAGAGCGGCAGTACGATGCTGAACAGGATCCGGAAATGCCCCGCCCCATCCATCCGAGCCGACTCTTCCAGGCTGACCGGAATATTGCTGGAGATTGAAGTCCTCAATATCAGCAGGTTGAACGCGCTAAAGGACAACGGCAAGATGAGGGACCATATCGTATCGAGCATCCCCAGGCTGTTGATCAGCATATACTCGGGAATAATGCCGCCGCCAAAAAACATCGTAAACATAAAGATGAAGGTAAAAAATGAACGGCCCTTAAGCTGCTTTCGCGATAGCGGGTATGCTGCACAAATAGTGACGATCATACCGATCATGGTGAACAGCACCGTAATAACAACGCTTACATAAAGAGACTTCAGGATACTCTGATCAGCGAAAACTTTGCCATAGGCCTCCAGAGTGAAACCCGCTGGCCAGAGAAACACCTTGTTAGCAATGACGTACGCGTCTTCGCTTAAAGATTTTGCAACGACATGAACGAATGGAAGCAAACAAGCAAGTGAGGCAGCAATAAGAAAGAGACGGATCAGGATATCCCATATGTCCAGTTTCCTGCTGCGGCGAACGGCATAGCTGCTAACGGATGTTTTCATCGCTTCCCTCCTTTCTAAATGACACCGTCTTCGCCCAGTTTCTTGGCAACCCGATCTGCAATTAATATAAGGACGAGCCCCACGACAGCCTGGAACAACCCGAGAGCGGTTGCTCGGCTGAAGTTCCCGCCTTCGATGCCCCAGCGATATACCAAAACGGGAATCGTTGTGGTATACTCCGTAGTTGCCTTATTCGCTAAGGCAAAAACACGCTCAAAGGAACCTGCCATCACGTGGCCCAAATTCAAAATCAGCAATGTCACGATCGTGACTCGGATCGAGGGCAGGGTTATGTTCCACATTTTCCGCCACCGGCCTGCACCATCCACGACCGCCGCTTCATACAACTCTGGGTTAATGCCGCTTATTGCGGCCAGATAGATGATCGTCCCCCACCCCATGCTCTGCCATACCCCAATGAAGACATAACTGATCAGCCAATTGACGTCTTCTTGAAGGAACGGGATGCGTGTCCCCCCCAGATGCGCGATCAAATTATTGATCATGCCGGTTCCTTCACCCAATAATTGATAAGCAATTGCGCCGATAATGACCCAGGACAGAAAGTGCGGCAAATAGAGCAGGGTCTGATTTACGCGCTTGAATAGAACATTCTTGACCTCATTAAGTAACAATGAGAGCACAATCGGCATTGTAAAGCTAAATAAGAGGTCCGACACATTCAGCAGAAGCGTGTTGCGAATTGCGCGGCTGAATTCGGATTTAGCGAATATGTCTTGAAACACTTCGAATCCGACCCATTCGCTGCCCCAGAATCCCTTGGCAATCTTAAAATCCTTAAATGCAAGCACGAGACCGCTCATGGGCGCATACTTAAAAACCAACACAAACGAGAGAGGAATGAGGAGCAGGAAGTAGAGCTGCCAATCCCGACGAAGATAATAAAGAATCCCCAGTTTCTTATCTGTTAAGGAGGTTGAAGCGGTTTCATTTTTGGATGCAATGACTAGACCTTTCAAAATCTCACCTCCTCCGTTCACGATCTCCCCGACTCGGTTTCCTAGTTCGGCGACCTCGAGGTTGGACTTATCATATCGCCCCGATCGTCCGCAGGTAAACGCCGAATATTGATACATTTTCGTCATGATTGATTCCATATTTAGCCGATTCGATATTCAAAAGAGTGCAAGAATCAGTATTGACTAATCGCATCAAATGTTGCGATATATAACGCTTCACTTATACCTGTGAAATCGGATTGGTTGAGCCTTCACGATGTTCTGGACCTCTGCATCTTATAGCTGCTCGGCGGCATCCCTTCAAATTTTCGAAACAAGCGATTGAAGCTTCGAACATTCATGCAGCCTACCTCGGAAGCAATCTGCCCGATTGACAGGTGACTGTTCAGAAGCAATTCTTTTGCCTTCTCAATTCGCAGCGAATTAAGATAATCCGATATACTTTTCCCCGTTTGTTCGTAGACAATCTTTCGCATATAGGAGTAACTGATTCCGATATCCTTAGCCATCTCTTCAAAAACGATTTCTTCACGATAGCGCTCGTTCAAATAATGAATGATTCGCTCGGCGTATTTGTTGGACGCGACTGGCGAACACGTAAGGTAGTGAACGATCTCGCTGTAAAATCCAATAACATATTCTTCAAGCTCATCAAGCGTATCAAAAGAAGCCAAGGCAGCGTAAATGTTGCCCCGTCTCGAGAATATCCGCGCTGTGCTGACATTATTCTCTCTCAGATGTTTAATGGTCACGCCGACCAATTGATGATAGATGAACAAGATGTTATCGTAGGACACGTATTCGGCAGAGCGAATTTCGTCGCGAATGATTCTCAGTTCTTCGATGATGCTGTCCAGATCGGCATTGCCAAGGAAGTTGAGTATTCGTCTTTCGCTTTTAGCGGGATAGAGATATTTTTTCTCCCGCGGTTCCTCCTCCTTCCAGTACGTTATACCGCCGCTGCCGGCGATCATCCGCTGTTTGATCGCCTCCAATGCCTCTGCAAGCAATCCCGAGACCATACCTATCGAATCTGCCGGACTACTTACCCCGATGGTTACGGAGTGCCCCAGCAATTCAGCCGCAGTGTCCCTGATCATATCCAAAGCGTTATGAATGCCTTTTCTATGGTTGCCATCTTCCTCCTGTCTGTAGTTGATCAGAATTACAAAGTGACCGTCACCATGATAGACGCAGCGCGCATAAACCTCTTTCGGGAACAAATGATCACATTTCGAGAGAAGCAGGTAGCGATGGTAGCTGCGAGTTTCCGGATTGTTCCGGCTGATATAATTTCGATAGCCATCGATAGAAACGACGGCAGCCAGAAAGTGCGAGGCCGGGAAGATTTCTTCGGCCTGAGGCGTCACTTCCCCCCGCAACAAACCATGAATCGCGTGGCTCTGGGCATCCTGCTCGCGGATGCTCAGCAGCTTATAAAGCCCTTCCTCCTCTTCTTGCATTCGTCTGAATGCCGCCTCCAGGAATACAAGCTCATTTTTATCCTGCACCCCCGGATTGACGCGTCCGCGAATCGTTCGGACCAATTCCCTGGCTGGCTTGGACAACCACGTTGCCATAAAAACGGTCAGTATGGATCCCGCAAAAATAATGACAATCGTAAGGAAAATGATCCCTCTCTGCATAGAATGCGGTTTATTCATTAGTTCGTCGACCGAGTATATACTCACGTTAGTCCAATCGAATTCTTTCGAGCGTGACCACGCGTACAGCAACCGCTCTCCGTCAAGTTCGCGGAACGTGTACCCTTCTGGCAATTCTTCCTCGATAATTTCGCGAATAAACGGCTCACCATAAGCGCTCTTGAGCAACAAACTCTTGTCATGATGTGAGATGATGGCCCCGCTTGGCTTCATGAGCAGATAGCTTTGCTTACCCGACTTGGTTGATTGCAAATACTGCTCGATTTGCTCCTCCTTCAAATTGATAACGATCGTTCCGCGAGTAGCGGTTGAAAGCCGGTTTAAAGGCAGCGCGAACGATAGAACGTTCACTCCCGAATCAAGCCTGCGCGGATACCATACGCCACGTATCCCTTTTTGCTCGATAAGCGCCTCGTTCAGCCAGTCGATGGACTCGTATTTGTCCAAACTCGTAATGCCTTTATCCGTCGAAATCACGTAATTCGCATCGTCGAGATAAAAGAAAGACGAATACGCCCCATCGACGCTTTGATTCAGATTCAACAATTCTTTGAGAACCGCCATCGCTTTGCTCACATTCATGTAATTCGTTTTGAGTTCGGCAAGGGACTTGAACGGTCGAATTCGATCGAAGATGTCGGTGCCGCCAAGCCGTACCGTATTCTGGGACAAATTGTTCAAGGCATTCTCGTTAAGCTCGCGATTGGCATTTAATTCTGCAAGCGAAGTTTCCGCGAAGGCATGCTCTGAATTCCGTAGAATTTGAGAGCTGCTATACCAGGTTAATATCGCCATCGGAATGGCCATGATGCAGAACAGGATCAATGCCAATTGCATCATCATCGGTATTCGCTTCATTGGAACCCTCCATCCCTTTATTTGGTTTGAATTAGAATCAGTTTGATTACGCTTTGTTGATTCTCTAAATGTCTTCCATATGTATGTTTTTTTAATATGCGATAAAAGAAAAAGTCCTGCCATCGCCACATCTGCCTACGTTGCTTATTACGAAATAAGCTGAGCCATAAGATGGCCTCAGCTTACATTCGTTGTCGTTGTAAACTTAAAAATGATAGCCTTGCCTTAATCGTATTACTTTTTTACATCACCTCCTCCATTTCAGTAAGAGTTTTTTTGATTTTTTGATAAACCGATTAATTGGATAAGAGTTGTTAAGCGCTTACATTATTGAAAACAAAAATACTACTTCATCATTGAAATCGTCCCTTGATCAGAGACAATATACATCTTTATATACCACTGGCCTGAGTCATCCCTTCTTGTATCCTCTTATGTTACGCCTAAATTACTCAACAAGTAAATCACCATTAATGATATTATTTACCAAGATTTGATCTGTTACTATGGACGGAATCATTTTTTGCCATGATAATCAAATATGACATGCCCGATTTCTAGTCCTCGAGGGGAAGGTCAATCCTAGTAAAGGATTCATTCCTGGTTAACAATATAGGATATAAGCCTTTAAGCGATAGTTTGTCTCCAAAACCAGAGTGGACAGTATAAAAAAGTCACTAAAAAAGCTAAAAACCCTTGAATATCAAGGGTTTTCTTATCATGGGATCATAAATCTGATCGACAACAATTCGGCAGCATCCTCGTGACAATCCTGTTTTTTGAGCGATTTCAGAACACGCATTCCGTGGCGATCGACGGACGCTTAAGCAATTCCCATCCGGTTTTGGCGGATATAAAAGAGGCAAGCTCCCAGCCCATTCGGTAATGCGTCTGATAGCCGGGATGATATCGGCCGCCCCATCCTTCCACCTCGGGATGAATCAACCCCAGATCAACCACGAATACCTTCCCGTTTCCGCTTTGACTGAAATAGGACACAACCTTATTCACGCTGGCAAGATAGTTGTTATTCATGGTTCCGACACAGCAAAAGACATAGGGATCGTTATATTGTTCCAGAATAACCTGAATGAATTCAATATAAGCGGCAATGTACGCCTCATCATCGATTGGCGTCGAATAATCGTTCTGTCCCAAATTAATGACGACTCCATCAGGAGTATACCGGGAAAAGTCCCATGACGCGGTCCCTTTGCCGAGCGTCCCAGAAAAATGTTCCGGCAATCCTTGCTTGTTCCCTAGCGCATCCTGCCAAACGCCGATCCCGCAAATGGCCATCGTATGATATTCCGCATTCAACATTCTGGCGCTGATTCCGACAAAGGACATGTATCCGTCGTCAAGATGCGGAGCTTCAGCGAGCACATGCGGATGGCCGATCCCTGCCCCATCCGTGATGGAATCCCCGAAGTACTCAAGCCGGAGTGGTTTTGCCGCGGGCGGGGCAAGGAAGCTTCCGCCATCAGGCAGCGAAAAATGATGAAATGCTATACTTCCGGTCAGGATTCCCGTTCGCTTGTGGATCTCTAAAGTGTGTTCACCCTTTGGGAGTCCCTGTTCGATTATGTATTGATGAACCCCCTTCTTCAAATGGATCCAATTGCGAGCGACACCGTCCACCACAATTTCAACGTAATCCTGGCCATCGGAATCCTCAGCCGTCATCGAGACGGCCGTACCTCGGAAGGCAAGAAAAACCGCGCTGTTGACCCAGGCGCATTTCGGCCTCTCTCTCTCGGTCAGATCAAATCTCCCCATCAGCCTGGCAAAGCTAAACTCCAACATAATTCCTCCCTTCAGCTTTTGCATCGAACATCAAGATTGCACTCGCGAATAATAAAGTATACTTTATTAAATCAATAAATCTATAATTATATTATCAACCCATATGTATTCAGTCAATTAAAAAGCGATCCCTATACAATAATGTATGTTTATATAAAGTAATCCAAGATTATAGGCTTGATTCCACTATATTAATAAAGTATACTTTTATATAATAATTTAACGTGTCATAATTATCATCAGTCTGCAAAAAGAGGAGAATGATTGTGAACGAGCCGAAGTACATGACGGTAAAACAAGCGCTGCTGCATCAGATTCAAGTCGGCGAGCTTCGTCCCGGCGATAAACTGCCGAATGAAGAAGATCTTATGAAACAATTTCATGTAAGCGGAATAACGATTCGAAAAGCGATGACGGAACTGGCAAACGAAGGCGCAATCACCCGAATCAAAAGAAAAGGCTCTTTTGTAAACGGAGCTCAAGCCGCGGACCATTCCAGTCACTTGATCGCGTTCATTTTATCGGCAGAGGACAATTACGATGTATCGTATATGAAAATCATCAAAGGCGCGCAGCAAGCGGCAGCCGAATTCAATTACTCCTTAATCGTGGAATGGAGCAATGAAAATTTGGCCGTTGAACAATCATCCATTCAGAAAATGCTGGACCGGAAAGTCGACGGCTTCTTGATTTATCCGTTCGATCCGATCCAGAGTCAGGATAACTACCTAATCATCGAACAAAACAACATCCCCTATCTGTTGGTAGACCGGTACAATGTGGACCATCCCAGCTATTTTTCCGGAAGCAACAACTACGACGGGGCGATCCTGGCCACCCGGGAGCTGATGCGTCTGAAACACACCAAAATAAAGTTTGCAAGCTATCACTTCTTTCTTCACTCCGAGCAGGAGCGGTTCGCCGGCTACTGCAGCGCCATGCGTCAGGCAGGGTTTCCGGTAACCGACGATAACTTGCTGACCCGCGTGGATTATGACGCACTGGCCGACAGTATTTTGAAGCGGAATGTTACCGCTTTGTTTTGCTGCAATGACAAACTTGCCATAGAAATGATCGAGAAGCTCACCGACCGCGGCGTTAGAATTCCGCAGGATGTTTCCATTATGGGATTCGACGATTGGGACCATGCCGGCAACCTATCGATCGGATTGTCTACCGTCCGGCAAGATTTCGAGGAAATCGGCAGAAACGCTGCGAATTTACTCCACCAAGTTATTCAAGGCAAAACTCATGGACGCAACACGAAAATATTGTCAGGTGTTTCGTTGGTGATCCGGGAGTCTACATGCGAGAATCCTTACGCCTAACGTTGTCAGCTCTAATAGATCAATGAAAGGAAGGAATGCGTTATGAAATTCGACTTTTCGACTTCCAGTCTGAGACACGGGCTCTTTCATCAAGAGCCGGATGGCATCTCCTGTTTTCTTCCCGGCAGTGCCATAACCGTGCGCTTTCATGGACGGGAAATAACGGCCGAGATCGAGGATGTCAACGGAGAAGGGAAAAGCTGGCTCAACGTCTATATCGACGATCTTCCGGTAAGGGTGATGAGAATCGATCCGGATAACCGGCTGTACCAGCTTGCGGACGACCTGGAGGACGCGCCCCATACCTTAACGCTGCAGAAGCGTACGGAAGCGGCATTCGGCAGCATTAAATTTACCGATTTGACGACGGAGAACGGAGCTTTTCTGAGCCCGCCACCCCCTCTTCCCCATCGTCTGCTCATCATCGGCGATTCGATCACGTGCGGCTTCGGCAACGAAGCGCAGATTCCCTGCGACTGCGATGCTTCTCGCGAAAATATCGCGCTTGCTTACAGCTCGCTGACCGGTCAGCTTTTGAATGCCGAAACTTTGATTGTGGGCGCGTCCGGTACGGGATGCTATCAGAATTTCGGCGGTGGCAAGGAAGGCCGCATGTCGGATTATTTCATGGAAACCATCTGTCCTGATCTCGATCAAGAAGCCATGGACCTGTTTCATCCTGAATGGGTTGTCGTTAATCTCGGGACCAATGATTGGTCCGCACCTATCGAGCCTGCGGATTACCTTGAACAATATCGCAAATTGACGGGTTTTATTCGCGATAGATATCCGTCCGTCCCATTGTTCTGCGCAATCGGTCCGATGACCCTCGGTCCCGCTCCCCATTTGAAAGCTCTCGTCAAAAGCCTCAACGAAGAAGGCGACGACAATATTCATTTCGTCGAATTCCCGCTCATTAAACGGCCGGAAGACGGCATGGGAGGCTGCGGACACCCCTCCGTCAAGAAGCATAGGCTAATGGCCGAACACCTGGCCGCGACGATCCGTCAAGTTTGTTCCCTGCCCCCTTTCCCCGGTAGCTGCTAAAACATAACGAAAAGGACCGCTCCGTATAGGAAGCGGCCCTTTTTTTTCCGAGTCGCCGTTCTCAATGGACAGCAACCCTTTTATTTTGCCAAGAAGGCATCTACCTGATTCTGCAGTTCAGTCTGGATTTGCTTCAGCACCGCTTCGCCTTCCGTTTTGAATCTGGCGAAGTATTCGTCCGGATCAAGCGCGCCGTTAAATAATCCGCTATAATATTTGGCTTGAATGGTCGCGAACTGGGCCACTTCGTTCTTCACCGGCGTCGGATCGAAAGTGAAGCCGGTCATGATATCCTTCGTGAAGTTGTCGGCTTGCGTAATGAATTGACTATACTCTCGGGTCTCTTTGTCGATACCGGCCCACTCCCGTTCTAACGCAGGATTCAACATGAGCTGGAACGAGACAATGCCGCCATCGTTGTTCAGCGTGTCATATTGATGCTCGCCGACCGATTTCCAGTTCACGCCTTCGATGCCGTGCTCCAACAAATCATAATTCTCCTGCCGGTTGGCCCAATCGAGGAACATCATCGCACGGTCTTTATGTTTGCTCGTCTTTACAATACAGATGTAATTATCCATCTTGAAATTGGATAAGTTCTTTCCAGGGGTCAGATCGAATAGACGAACCGCTTCCAGCTCTCCATCGGGTACGACCTGCTTCAACTGGTCGTTGTACGTTTTGGGAATGCCAAAAGCCATTTGGGGCGTGGCCGCGACTTTGTTCTGGAGCTGCATGTCTCCCGGACTGCTTTTATTCGTCAAGACGTCCTGCGACATGACTTTGTCAACGAACAGCTGGCGGACATCCTGGATGCCGGACCAGATCCTTGGTTCCTGGGTTTCAAAGAAGTTATAGACCTTGCCATCGTTACCCTTGTAATACAGCATCAAGCTGGCTCCAGCAAAATTCGTTGGACGAATGTTGAGGCTGGTATCGTCCCTGATCAGCCAGTTGACCCAGCTGTAGGTGACGTCGTCTGCGCCCGCGAGGAGCGGAGTGATGCCGGAGTTACTGTCACGAACGGCGTAAAGATAAGCTTTTAGATCCTCATACGTCTTTACGGGCGGCAAGTTTAACTGCTCCCTCAGGTCCTTTCGGATGAAGATCGATCTCTGTTGGGTATAGGCGCTTCCCAAGGGAACGCCGTAGATATTACCGTTAATTTTGTTCGCGTCCCACATTTGTTGCGGCCTCGTCTTTTTCACATTAGGGCCGTATTGGTCCAGCAGTTCGCTTATCTCTTCGTAATAGCCCTGGGAAGCCATCGTGTCCAAATGCAGCCACGGGGCATCAAACATCAAATCCACATTCTCTCCCGAAGCCAGCATGACATTGGTCTTCTGATTTAGATCGGCAAAGTCGACAAAGGTAAATTTAACCTGCGTGTTGATCTCGGCTTTTAATCGCTTGTTGACTTCAGCCAGCACCTCGTCATAGTTAGCCCCCTTGGCCCCCGGAATGACAACCTCCAAAGTGACCGGTTCAAGGGACTGGGCGCCGTTTCCCCCGGAATCGCCCGGCGCGGAGACGCCCCCGCCGGATCCGGAGCACCCGGACAAAGCGATGGCTAGTCCGAGCAGCGCCGTCACCAAGAATTTGCGTTTTGATTTGGCCATGTAAATGACTCCCTTCAAATAAATCTCATAATACGTGTTCAAAAAGCAAGGTTTTCAGGAACCTCTTATACTTAACCTTTCACCGAGCCGAGGGTCAGACCTTTGACGAAATACTTCTGGACCATCGGATAGACGAGTATAATCGGGCCGATCGTCAGGCATACCGTTGCCAACTTAACCCCTTCCGCCGGCGGCAGCGTCAGCACATTGCCGTGATTGAGCGACGTGAGCTGCATCTGTGACATGAGCTGCCGAAGAAGCAGCTGGAGCGGGTACATATCGCTGTTATCGATAAACAGAAGCGACAGCCACCAATCGTTCCAATATTGCAGCGCATAGAACAAGCTGATCGTCGCCATAACCGGCGTTGAGATCGGCCGGATAATTTTGAAGAAGATCGTCCACTCTCCGGCACCGTCCATGTTAGCCGATTCGTTCAGCTCATAAGGCAACGAGCGATAGAACGAGACTAAGATGAATGCAAAGAACGGATTCATGACGTAAGGGAGCACAAGCGCCCACAGCGTATCTTTCAGATGCAGCCATTGGACGACCAGAAGATAGAAGCCGACGAGCCCAGAGCCGAAGACCATCGGCACGTAGGTCATGAACGAGAGTAAGCCGCCGTATCGGTTCTTCGGATGGGCCAGCACGTAAGCAAACAACGCGGTGACAACAAGGCCGAATACGGTTCCGATGGCTGTAACCGCAATGGTGATGCCATAGCTGGTAAACATTTGCTTGCCCTGAAGGAGGAAGCGATACGACTCCAGCGTAAATTCATCCGGCCATATGGAGTATCCGTTCACCGCCAAGCTTCGGGTACTGGAGAATGAATTGATGACCATCAGCCAAAAAGGAAACAAGCAAACCAGCGCAAACAAAATCAAAAACAGTCCGAACAAGAACACCGCCATTTTATCGGAGAACCCGTTTGTCCGTCGGACTCGTGGGGGCGGGATCAGAGCAACCGGACGATTCATATGAAGTTCACCTCCCTATGGATTTCGAAAAATTAAAGCACGTGTTCAAAGAGTCCGTTCATGGAAGGATGACATTTTGAACAACCTCTTAAAATAATCTGGAGTCTTTATCGATTTTCCGAACCAGCGCATTAAACGAAACGACGGCGATTAGCCCCATAATAGACTGATAGAATACGATAGCCGATGACATGCTGAAATTACCAAGCTGTCTTAACGCCCGATAGGAGTATGTATCGATGACATCGGTCGTCGGGAATAGAATCCCGTTGTCCCCGATAATTCCGTAGATCATGCCGAAATCCCCGTAGAAGATCCGTCCGACTCCCAAGAGGATGAGAATGATGATTTGCGGCTTCAGCAAAGGCAGCGTAATGTATTTCATCTGCTGCAGCCTCGTGGCTCCGTCCAGGCGGGCGCTCTCATAATAGTCGGTGGAGAACCCGGTAATGGCAGCGAGCAGAATAATCGAGTAGTAACCGGCACTTTTCCAGATTCGCGTTAAGGTTAGAATAATCGGCCACACCCACGGGGTCTGGTACCAATCGACGGCTTGAAGTCCGCTCATGCTCAGCACGCGGTTAATCAGACCGTCCGTGTTGTTGAATAGAATGAATGTCATATACCCTACGACGACCCAGGAAATGAAGTAAGGCAGGAAGACGACGGATTGGATCGTGCGTTTAAACCATTTCAAGCGAATCTCATTCAAGAAGAGCGCAATGAGAAGCGCAAAAACCATCTCGAAAATAATGAACAGCGCATTTAAATAAACCGTATTGACCGTAACTTGAATCCAATCCCGATTGGAGAAAAAGAAGCGAAAATTATCCAACCCCACCCAATCACTACCCCATATGCCTTTGCTGATCTGAAAGTCCTTGAACGCTAGCAGATGCCCGGACAGAGGAATATAAGAGAAGACAACGAGAAAGATGACTCCCGGTATCGCCATCGAATACAAGCCCCGGTTCTTTACAAGATCCCTAAACATTCTCAATTTATAGTATCCCTCCATTCGATCTGGTCTGTCCGATGTGGCCATATCCTGACAGTGTTTATTATGTACGGAAGGAGAAATTCGGAATAGTCCTCATTGTGTCACAAAGGGTACTCAACTTAAGGATTGTGCGGTAATCGGGCTTTCGGCATCATCTTAATTTCTACTTTGTCAAAATGAGGACTTCACACAAGGATCAGGATATGATTGAGTAAGGAGGTCCGGTTCGTTTCTTCTATCGAACAGTGACGTTACACCCTTAAACCGTCAATCCATCAGCAAGGGGCGCTGGCATTATATGAAGATCAAACCTATTTTACAGAAGACCTATTTTCGAACCTTTCTTTTAATGACCACCGTTCTGATCTGTTCCATTATTCCTTTCGTCTATTTACTGTCTGCGGAATTCGCAAAATACACCATGCTGGAGGTTCGCAGCAATTCGCAGAACGAAGTCAACAACCTGGCGTCGAAGGCCGAAATGATTCTCGGCAATTTGAAAGCTAACGGGCTCAGCATGTACGCCGATCAGAATATTCAGAACTGGTTCTTCAATACAAGCAACGATCCGCTCATCAACCATGCTGCACTCGTCGCCCAATCCAATTTCATGTCCACCGAACCGCTCATCCAGCGATCCTATCTGATTAATCTGAAGCACGATCTTATCGTCGATTCCAAAGCCGGAATCGTCCGCAATGAATCCTTTGCCGACCAGCGCATGCTGGAGCGCGTGGAGTCATTCCACCCCCAATACTTGCGTTTCTTTAATCATTCGCTGGATGGCTTGGACTCCCTGGCCCTTATTCTGCCTGCAACCCCCGAGAAGCCGTCTGACTATTATCTCGTGCTGCTCGTTGATAAACCGCTGCTGTCGAAGCTTCTGTTCGGCCAAACGGCCTCCTCGGAGCAAGACATTCGGATTCTCGACGAGCATGGGCAACTTCTATTGGGTGTACCTAATCCCGCGCTGAGCGGACAGCTTTATCAAGCGAGCCGGGAGCGGCAGGACAGCGATTTTCAAGTTCGGCTCCCCCATCAGAGATGGTTCGTCAATACAGCCAAGCTGACTACTGAAAATTGGTCGGTATACTATTCGAATGAGTATCATATTTTGACACGCCATATCTCCTTATTCCAGCAAAAATTGATAACGTATACATTGCTGCTATTGGCACTCCTCTCCTTGTTGTTCTACTGGAGTTCTCGCCGTTCCTTGCGCTCCATCACCTTCTTGTCGGAAAAGCTGAAGGGAAAAGTTGCATTCGCAAACGCCACGTCCGATGCCAAGCCGGATATCCAATGGATCCATGACGGCATCGATATGCTGCTGAACAATGTGGAACAACTTCATGCATCCATGAGAAACCAATCCGAGCTCGTTCGAACGGAGTTTCTCGCCCAGTGGATGCTCCACGGGACACCGGGTACCAAGAGCTACGAATATATTCAGACCAGGACCAAACTGGCCTCCTGTGAAGCTCTGTTTTTGGCCGTCCTCCGGATCGAAGCCTATACGGTCTTTTGCGAACGTTACGATTTCCCCTCCCGGAAATTGATCAAGTACGCCATACGCAATATTAGCGAAGAAGTGATTGGCGCAGGTTCTTATGCGGCCGAAGGCTTGGATATGGGCGGAGACCATATCATTCTGGTCATTGGAGGCTATGCATCCGGCGGGCTTCAACTACAACGTCTTCTGGAGGAGACGCAGAATCAGGTGGCACGTATCCTGAACGTGGATACAACCGCCGCAGTCAGCAATGCCTATGATTTTAGCGCCAATATCCGAAACATTTATGATCATATCTACGAATTGACGAAACTGCGATTTCTTAACGGAGAGAAGCAAATTTTTCTGGAGAGCGATTATGAAGAGTTTATGGCAGGGTATCCTTCTGCGTCTGAGGCGCTTGAGACAGCGGAGATCATCAAGTCGATCCGCCGCGGCCGTCCGGAGACCGCGCTCGCTACGCTGCGTCAGCAGATGAAGCACGTCCATGAGCTTCCTTATCGCGACTGCAAGCTTAACCTGACCTACTTTACCTATGATTTGCTCAAGAACTTCAACAAGTCCAGCGTCCTGCATGAGATCAGCAGCATTCATCAATTACTCGAGCGGTACAGCACGTTGTCCGAGTTTCAAGCATGGCTGGAGAGCATCGTCACGATGCTCGCGTCCGAGACCGAAGTTCCGAAATCTTCAAGCCGCAAGGAAGAAATCGTCCTGGAGATCAAAGAGTACGTGGACAACCACTTGCAGGATGCGCAACTGTCGATCGAGCAGGTAGCCGACAATTTTTCCTTTTCTGTGAGCTATATCCGGCAGCTTTTTAAAGAGATCATGAACGTATCATTGTCCGAGTACATCCTTCAGGAACGAATCGAGAAAGTGAAGGAGAAACTGATATCCAGCCAGTTCTCGGTGCTGGAGATCGCAGATCAATGCGGCTTCATATCCAAAGGCCATTTTTTCTCCGCATTCAAGAAGTTCACGAATCTTACTCCGAAGCAGTATCGGGAAATCCACGGGGACTCCGCCGGTAAAGATATCGTTCCTCCCAGCTTATCATGGAGAAGCGGCAGCTAGATATGCTTGTTCCGCAGGAAGAAGCTCAAGTCGAAAAGGACCTCTCCGGTAAAGCTCCACAGCGCTTACGGAAAGGTCCTTATTCGTTTATCCAAAATCTCTGGCGCTATTTACCGGTCGTTTCTTGAACCGGCTCAAGCCCTAGCTTCGGATTCGCCAAGTCGAGTTTATACATGACCTGATTGTAGTTATACCGCGGGGTTGGAACATGATTCGTGAAAGTATTCGTATAGGTTCCTTCGAAGTAGATGACCCGGCCGCCATCCTTGCTGAAGTATTCATGCTGGGCTACGTTATAAAAAGTATAGTCGTTATGCGTAACGATATGCTTGGCATTGGTCCAAGGACCTTGAGGCGATGGCGCTTCCGCGTACCAGACTTCCCCAAGTACCGATGTCTTGCCTAGTACCTGCTGCGCGATCATCACGTAACGCTGCCGATATTCATTCCATTCTATGGAGCTTTGGGCGATTTGAACGTCTTCACCAGTATCGATATCCTTCAATTGATAATAATGCGGGTCGTCAGTTTTGATCAGGCCTAACTGGATCAGCTCTTTCTCTTGTTCTTGGTTGAGCGGCTGAGTGTCCTTTTTCCAGCCCCATACGAGCTTGCCGTCCGCGTCGCGTTCCAGCGAGGTTTGAGCCCCGTTGTATGTCGTTCCCGGCGTTAGGCACGTAAACGATTCGTATTGGGTATAGTCGATAATGGCGTCATAGCTGGCAGCAACGCGCAAATTCGGAATTCGGTGTTCGGTAAAGAGCCAGTATCCCTTCCCACCCTCCTCGTAGTAGGTCGCCTGTCCGCCCGGATGGCGCCAATCGTCTTTCGAAGGGAACTGGACGACCTGCTCGAACTCCTTCGTGGTGTCGTTAAAGACGAGAATACCGAAGGCGGTGGGTTCAGGATTGTGCGTGCTGTAGCCGGCGAGCAGACGCTCCTGTCCAGTGCTATCTTTGGCGGTCATCAGACCGAATACCCAGGCTATGCCTGCACCGTCAGGCAGAGGCGGCACCAAGCTTTTGACGAAACCGTCCTGATTCGTAAAATAGTCCAGATTAACGCCGACATCCGGGTCCAGCCCCCCCTTACTCGGAAGCTTGGAAGTCGCACCCGTCACCCGGAAGTTCCCCAACGGATAGGCCGGTCTATCGGTATCGCCCCAGAACCAGTACAGCTTATCGTTGTACTCAATCGTCTGCACGGAATCCTGCCCCATGACCAGACCGTTGATCAGCGGCTCCTTAATGGGAGGCTTCTGGCCAACGAGTAAGCTGTCGCGATAAATGCCTTGGCCTGTCAGCCGGTACAGCCGCTCTGCAATGTTGATCCGATTCATCTCGAGCGTTACACTGCCCTTTGGCTTAACCTCTACAGCCTGCCCCCGGTTGCCAAACATATCGGCAGGAATGTCGTAGCCGTCGCTCGACATATGGAAAAAGACCGTCTGATCCATCAGACCTGGCTCGTCGAATGCCACAATACCGGCACTGTCCGTATAATACAGCACACTGTTCGTCGTCTTCAGTTGGACATGAGGAATGCCCCTGCCTGTCTCGGCATCCACGACCTTGATCATGAAAGGCTCCTTGACCTTTATCTTCTCGCTGCTCGCATTCTGCTCGGCGCTGCTTCCGGCAGCCTGCGCTGCCATCGCGGCGCCCGGGGCCGTCATGGCCATCAGCAGGATGCAAGTCCATATCCCCGCACGTTTCCACTGTTTCATTTTCATTTCTCTTACCTCCCGGTCTTGTCGTTTTAATAGAAAAAATCGTTGCGCTGACCCGATACCGTCTGTTCAAGCCCTATCTCTACAGCCATGGTTACGAAATACCTGGATGCGTTTGATCTATCGCTGCTTTGCGATCGAGTGACGCTGAGTGTCATCTCTTCTCCGTTGTTGAACTCCTCACTAACCACCTCCTTTCGCAGTAAGGAGAGCAATACAAGAACGTAGGGGAGCGAGCAAAAAAAGCGACTATTGACGTGCTTATTCAATGAAGCCAGATCACATAGCACCGAAAGTTTTCTTGCGGTATGAAGAAGCCTCGTCTCGAGGCCTATAATGTAAGCGAATACATAATTCTTTATGTGTAACAGCCGCCCAAGCTGCGCGGCTGTTCTCTGTGAGGAAACGTCTTTTGGACCCATAAACCTGCTTATAAATATCGCGCGAAGCGGCTTAGGCGAACAGGGCAGGTCCGCTTCGAAGAACTTTGTACAGATCTTGGGATGCATATTGAGGATAACCTGCCCCATGCTGATGAAGGAAGCACCTGTCCTTTGTCCCCCAATATATAGTAGAAATTCCACCAACTAAGGACAGTAGACGTCAGGAGCCCATTCGCATGCGCGACCAATCGAACCCGATTGACTCCCGTATGGATACTTACGCTCACAGACCGTGATCGAGCCGCCGATCATGACCAGGCGCCCCCCCTTCTCTTAGCTTCATCCCCTATTCCTCCCACTCGGCCGGAGCTTGATCGTCTTCACCTCGAACGGACGGAACTGAAGCGATACCTCTTCGCCCTCGTGCGGCAAAGCCGCCAACTTCTCCTCCAGCATATTGGTCTCATAAACCGCCGCAACGGACAGCCCGAAGTGAAGCCCGCACGCTACGGAAGCTCCCTTGCTCTCATACAGACGCACGATCCAATCGCCCGATCCGTCTTCGGCAAGCTTGACCGTCTCCGCGATCACATTGGCTTGATCGATAGAGAGCAACGATTGCGCCTCCCGGCCTCCTCCGGAAACGAGGCTGACAGGATAGTTCAGCTCGTAAGCTTCCCGCACGACAGGACTATCCAGGAACGAGCCGTTCCAGAACGTAAATCCATATGTAAAATGGTGCGTCCCTTGATCGGACGTCTCATCCGGCCACGTCGGAGCCCGAAGCAGCGTTAAACTCATCGTATTGTCGTTGACAGAAATCCCGTATTTGCAATCGTTCAGCAGCGCAAAGCCGCGGTTTGTCTCCGCAAGCGCCGACCATTTATGCTGAACCACTTCGTAACGATCCGCATCATGCGGACGCGAAGCATGATTCGGCCGCTTGACGTAACCGAACTGAATTTCCTGCAACGACTCGTTTGTGTGAACGCAAACAGGGAAATCGACTTTTAGCAGCTTATTCTTCTCGCGCCAGTGAACCGTCGTATGGAATTCCACCCGGCGGCTGCCGGCACAAAGCCGGATATCCTGGATCAGGGTCGATTGGTTCAGTTCGCGCTCAACCCGAATATTCGCGAAGAGCGGGCCGTTCGCCGTAACGGATACTTTGGCGCTCGCATTCAGCTCAACGGGTGCCAAGCGGTAGCGCCGATCGATCTCCCAAGCATCAAAATCCGAATTCTGATCCCGATACATCCGCATGACGTTGCAGCGATCCGCCGCCCATTCCGTGCCGGTCTCCTTGTCAAAAATAGTCGTTAACTCGCCCCGTTTGTTTATTTCTAGCGCAATCCATTCGTTCTCCAGACGCGATTCCGTCGCAAGGACTGCCGACGCTGCTGGAGCGCCCGTCGCTTCCGCTTCTTCAGCCCTGTACGTCGACCAGCCCATGGAAGGCACCTCTACCTCGGCATAGCGAACGCCTTCGTGCAGTTGCACCGGCAGAATTGCTCCGTTCTCCTCCGCAATGCCATGAACGCCGACAGGCAACGCGACCAGTTCCTTTCTCGGCCAGGACAGCGAATTAAAGACGGTAACCCGGGAGGCATCGCCGTCCGTGAGCGCATCCCTTGTATCCGAAGCCAAGTCGTACACGTTCTCTTTCAATTTCTTCAGCTCAATCTGTGCCTCTTCATGGACGCGATGGATGGAGGAGCCCGGCAGAATATCGTGGAACTGGTGCAGCAGCAGGGTCTTCCACAACCGTTCCAAGTCCTCGTAAGGGTAAGCCCGGTTACTAAGCAGCTCCGCCGCAGCCCCCCACAGCTCCGCCTCGCGGAAACCGATTTCCGCCTTCCGGTTCAGCTTTTTGATGATCGCTTGCGTCGTATACGTCCCGCGGTGAGCGGGGTAGTAGAGCTCTCCTACATATTTGGCTTCAGGAATGCCTTTTTCGATTTGATCCTCAAAAAATTCGATCGGCGAGCCATGTTTCGTCTTGGGGACGCCTTCCAAATTGGCGAGCCTGCGCATAAATTCGAGATCATCCCGATTGGAGCCGCCGCCCCCGTCGCCGTGTCCGAACTGCGTGAGCCGCGAGGAAATTCCCTCAAGCTGGACGCGATCGCTCCACTGATGGATTAAGAACGACGGGTTGATCCGAATTGGATAGTAATCGCCGTAGTTCATCAGATGCGTCAAAATTCGCGAACCGTCGATCCCTTCCCACATGAACGTATTATGCGGGAACGGGTCCGCTACATTATCATAAGTACCGAACAATTTTGTAGACGCAAAATAATGGATCCCGCAGCCTTTCATGATTTGAGGCAGGTTCCCGGAATAGCCGAATACGTCAGGCAGCCACAGCATCTCGTTGTCCACGCCGAATTCGTCCTTGAAGAAACGCTTGCCGTGCAGCGCCTGACGGATCAGGCTCTCGCCGCTGGGCAGATTCGTATCGGGCTCCACCCACATGGAGCCTTCGGGAACGATTCTCCCTTCCTTCACTGCCTGTTTGATTCGCTCATACAGCTCCGGATACAGCGTCTTGACCAACTGAAACAAATACGGCTGGCTCTGGGTGTAAGTATATTCCGGATATTCGTCCATGAGCGCCAGCTGATTGGACATGGTCCGCGCAATCTTCCGCTTTGTCTCCGCGATCGGCCACAGCCAGGCGACATCCAGGTGGGACTGTCCCATCAGGTACAGGGTCGGCACCGTCGAACCGTTCACGCAGGCCAATAAGGGCTCCATCAACTTCCGACACTGCTTAGCGTTCTCACCGAGCGATTCCTGCCGGAGGGTCAGGTCGATCGTCGCGAACACCTGAGTCAGGCAACGATCAATCTCCGCCACGCGGAGGGATTTGGCATCCAGATGATTGCGAAGATCGTACAAGCATTCCAAATCGATGAAAAACTGGTAGACTTCCTCTTCAAAAACGCAGAGCTGCGACTCTCCGAACGTCGGCCTGGAATCCGAATGGCCGGCGTACGCCTCCGCGACGATTTCAAATGGCTCGCCGGCTTTTGCCGAACGGGTTAAAGTTACGTAATGATGGTTAAGGTCCTTTGCGCCGCTCACGACACCGTTTATGTATACGGTCGCTTCGGATCCGAAATCAAGCATGGCCACAAGCCGTTTGCCTTCGGCCTCTTCGGGAACGATAATGTTCGAGCGGAACCAGCCGTAGCCCCAATTTTCTCCCCACCGCAGACCCGGAGCGAAACTCTCAAACGGTTGTCCATCCATTTCATGAATGAACAATTGTTCCATTGTCGTAAAACCGGAAAATTCTATAGAAGAAAGCTTCGTTATCATAAATGAATCTCTTTTGTTTAGCAGCTTTTCCACATGGAATAAAATCTCTTTTTTTTCACTCAAGGTTTCTCACATCCTATGGTTTCGTTATCTTTGGTTGGATCCTATCGCCTTGCGATATACCGCCCCTCCGCGGCGGTAGCCAGCGGAGAGACGCTCTCTCTCTATTCGTTTCCTAGCGCTCTTTGTGCAGCATCATTATAGATTTTCAGCGCTTCATCAATGTTGCCCATTTTTTTGACCTTATCGATGAATGCCTGCCAATTGTCGAAGCTGTTCTTGCCTGCTACGAATTTGGCTTGTTCTTCCGTAACGAACGTCTTGATCGGGTTCATAATCTCCGAAATCCGCTGGCTTTCACTGCTCGTGAGTTGAATCGACGGCTCGCTCAACCAAGAAGGAACATAGTCGTTCTCGGGCATGGGCAGACTCGTCAGGAATTCCGCCTTCTCAATCGGCACCTCTTCATATTTACCGTTGAATACCGTATAGTCTGTCGCGGCAAAATCCACGAACGCTCTTGCGTCGCTTACCATCTGCAGACCGGGATTATGGTTCCGGCTTGCGCGCATGCCGTATTTATCCCCCTCCAACCAGGGATCCTTGGCCGTTTTCAGCGAGTCGACAAAGGTCGGAACGCCGTCTTCTCCGATCGTATAGGTCGTGCCCTCGATTCCCCAAGTGATGAGCTGGATCATTTCATCCGAATATTGATAATCGATGAATTTAATCAATTCTTCAGGGTTTTTAACTTTTGAGCTTACGCCGTAGACTCCCCAGCCCAAGTCAGGGGTATTGCCGTTCACAACCTCCTGCCAGGCTTTCCCGTACTTCGGATTGTCGGGATACAACGAAACCGCGAAAATCTTCCCGTCGTCGGCTGTTCTCGTATACTCGGCCGGCGTCGTAAACCACTGCGTCAGCCACATGAGGTTGTCGCCGTTCAGTGCTTTTCTTTTCAGCGTATCGTCTGTATCAATCGTATACTCCGGATCTAACAGCTTCTCCGCATACAGCTTATTTGCAAATTGGAGCGCATCTTTATATCCTTCATCCAGAACTCCGTATACGTATTTCTCGCCGTCCCAGAAAATTTCATCCCGGATATGGTTCGCGGAGAACAGCGATCTCAAGCTATTCCATTTGGTCGCAACGGGATATTTGTCGGGGTAGAGCTCTTTAAGTTTTTTGGCAGCCCCATAAAATTCATCGAGCGTTTCCGGAATTTTGATGTTATTGGCTTCGAACACGTCATAGCGGTAGGCAGACGTATTCTGGATGAGCATCCCGCGATCCTCGGGGAATCTAGGCGTAGAGGTTTCTTTAAAGGTGTACATGTTGCCGTCGGCATCCGTTACCCGCTTCATCCCGTTTTTTACCTTGCCAATGTAGTTCATATAGTTCGGCATCAAATCTTGATACTGGCCTAACTCGAGAAGCTGGCCTTGTTCGGCCATTTCGGTCGTATCATAGAACAAAGGCGTCACGAAGAAATCCGTCAGATCGTCGCTTGCGATCATAAGTTTGACCTTCTCGTCATATTCGGAAGACGGAATATAGTTATATTCAATTTCTACCTTCTTGCCCATATAAGCTTCCATGCGTTTATGCCATTCCTTGCCTACCAGGCTGTTCGGATTATCCACACCGTTCGCAGGCAGGGTGACCGAAAAACGCATGACTTCTTGATTCTCTTCATGGGTATCGGTTTTTTTGGAATTATTCGAACATCCGGAAAAAACCATCAGTAAAGCCAGTCCGAGGACAAGCATCTTTGCCAATTTGTTCATTCCATTTCCCCCTAATTTGCACAATGAACCGCTTCTTCTTCAAATCTGCTATTTATTACTGGTCATGCATGACTTCACACTTAGCTTGCTTGCACCGCCGCATCCGCTTCTCTAGCCTTTGATGGAGCCGACGAATATCCCTTTGGTGAAATGCTTCTGGAAGATCGGGTAAATACACATGATCGGAAACATGGTAATAATGATGACGCTCATTCGTACCGCCTTGGGATCAAGCGTTTCCCCCGGAGCATTGATGGCGACCGCGCCGCCTCCTACCCGTCCTTGAATCGCAGTCGTATCCAAAGTAAACAGATAGTTTCGGAGCACCATCTGCAAGGGATACTTGTCCTGATCTCGCAGATAAATCAAAGCCTCGAACCAACTATTCCAGCTTCCGACCAGACCGAATAGAGCAAAGGTTGCAAACAGCGCTTTCGACAACGGCAGTATGATCCTGAAGAGAACCACCAAGTCACTTGCCCCATCGATATAGGCGGAGTCCTTCAGTTCAGAAGGAATATTCAGGAAGAAGGTCCGAAACAGAAACACATTATAAGCACTGATCGCACCGGGGAGAATCATGACCCAGACCGTATCCAACAGGTTCAAACCGCGCATAAGCAGATAGGTCGGAATTAAGCCGCCGCCGAAAAACATCGTAATCATGAGAAAAATGGTCAGAAATTTCTTGCCCGCAAATCCCGGGATCGTGAGCGGATACGCCATCAGTGCCGTAAACAGCAGCATGATGCCCGTAGAGCCGGCCGCATAAATGATCGAGTTCAGATATCCTTTGAAAATGTAAGGATCCTGAAATACCGTCGTGTACGCTTCCAGATTAAATCCCTTGGGCCAAATCGTTACGCTCCCCGAGGAGATGTAACGCGTGCCGCTTAACGATGTCGCGATAATGTTCAGAATCGGATACAGCACGACAATCAGGATGAATAGCATGATAACAACATTGAATACATCGAAAGCTCTGGAACCCAAACCAGCCTTTTTCAACATCCCACCACCTAGAACAAACTCGTCTCTGATACTTTCCGGCTTAACCAATTGGTCAAGTAAAGGATCGTAAAGGAAATAACCGACATGAATAATCCGATGGCCGTCGTGTACTCGTATTGTGCGCCCAGTATACCTTGACGATAAACATAGGATCCGATGACATCCGCTACTTCGTAAGTCTCAGGCGAATAGAGCAGAATGATCTTCTGGAAATCGCTCCCGAGGATTCCTCCGACGGCAAAAATCAGCAATATAATGGTGGTCGGCTTGAGCGACGGCCATGTGATGTGCAAGACTTTTTTCCACCGGCCTGCGCCGTCTACATCGGCCACGTCATACAGCGTAGGATCAATTCCGCTTAATGCTGCAAGGTAGATGATGGTGCCGAACCCGACGCCCTGCCATATGCCGGAAGAAATGAAGATGGTCCGGAAATAGTCAGGTTCGAGAAGAAACATGATCGGGTCTCCGCCGAAGAATCCGACAATATGGTTAAACAAACCGTCTCTTGCCGTAAATTCCTTAAGCATCCCCGCAACAATGACGACCGAAATAAAATGCGGAAAATAAGAAACCGTCTGTACAAGCTTCTTAAAGCCCTTGTTTTTCAATTCATTAAACAACAGAGCCAATATAATCGGTGCCGGAAATGACCAAAATAAAGTATACAAACCAAGAAGCAAAGTATTCTTTAATACCCTGAACGCCATCGGATCATTAAAAAAAGAAGTGAAGTATTTTATACCTACCCACTCGCTTCCCCAAATCCCCTTGGAAGCATTGAAATCTTTGAAAGCGATTAATATTCCATACATCGGAAAATAGTGAAAGATTAACAGCGTCAGAAAGCCGGGAAGCACCATAAGATAGAGATAGCGGTGCTTGATGATCCTGGCCACCAGCCTGTTATTGGTTGTCTTCAAAGGAACACCTCCTGACTGTTAGAGGTTGTTCAAAAAGTCCCGCTTTGATCACGAAGCAGCACTGAAAGTTTATTCGACATCGAATCTTGAATTCAGCCGGGCCTTCCGGTGCTCACGTACCCAAAACGTACGCTCCGCTCCTCAGCCCCTTGCTTCATCCAACTGAAGCGTTTTGAAAAAACGCACATCGGTAGCATAAGCTTCGGTGCTGAAAGTCTGGCTTTTTGAACACGCACTATTAACTTAACATGTTGTGATCGGATACAGCTGGTGCTAATGCTCCTGGTCGTATGAGCCTGGCCATTTGGTTCGTTCTATATGTAAGCGCATTCATTTTCACCCCCAGACTGTATCCTAACGTTCGCCGAAAACGCATTTGCTTTCGTCTACCGTCCCCTATAGATATGATTATCATGTTGTCTCACAGGTTATTATGCTAAGTAGAAAATAACACATACTATTTAAGTCGTCAACAGATAAAAATGTTTGTGTATTCCTCGTTAATTGGCATACTATCTCCGAATCGTGCCGAACTGACGATACCGATGGGGCGTTACATTATGCCTCCGCTTAAATAAGTCGTAGAAGTAGCTGACATTATCAAGTCCGATTTCAAGGCTGATGTCCACAATATCCATATCCGTGTTCATCAGCAAATTCTCGGCGTAGGACATTCTCAATTCGTTAATGTACTGGGTCGGGGACATTCCGAGGTGCTTCTTGAACATTCTGCATACGTAGGCATGCGATTTGCCCGACAACTGGACAAGCGCAGCCGTTCCCCGCGTGAAGTGCTCTTTCTTTTTTGCCTCTCTGCATAGGGACTTAAACCATTCCGGTTGTCCAGTAAGTTCAATCGGATCCGCGTCAGCCTTGATATACCTAGAGAACAGGTCGGTCATGACGGCTCTTACCTCCGCTTTGACGGCCAGCTTCTTCTCCTGCGGGATCAGACTGAGCTGGTCCAGCCGGTACCGCACATATTCCTTTTCCATTTTGGACAGCAAGGTCGACGGCGGCATGGCCGGTCCAAGCAGTCTTTCGCTTGGAAACCCTTCTCCCAAGAAAGCGATGAGGTCTTCCAGGACCTGGCGATGGAACGACAAATTGATGAACTGGCAATCGCTGTCCGTCGTTTGCTCATAATAATGAACGTCCCGATCCCGTATGAACACGAGTGTATTTTCCTGCAGCAGCTGTCTTTTGCCGTTAATGACATGTACAACGCTTCCTTTCAGGATAAGAAACAATTCAAAGAAGTCGTGCGTATGCATGCCGATCGTGTCGCGCACCGAAGCGATCAGCCGATAGTGGGCCTGAATTTCAGGATCAATGCCGTCCGCCGCATAAAGCTTTAACATAGGCGATATCCCTCCTAGTTTGTATACTGACTTGTTCTTCCGATGTCAAAACACCATAAAGCATTCCAAAATAGAGCAAGATCGGAAGCAGCACTATCGATTAGGATAGAGTTGTTATTGAAGACTGAAAGGAGATTGGCCACGAATGAACTTATTGGAACAACGTCAGCAATTCGAAGCAAACAAACGCATTTATGAAAGCGCCAAGCTTGTCTTCCGAGGAGTCGAAGGCTTCGATGTCTACAATCCTTCCATTCCGTTCGCATGGAACGGAAAGCGTTACATTTACGGACGCGTGGAGAAACGACATGAGTGGGCAAGGTCATGGGTTCGCTTGTTCGAGCAGAGCGGTCCGGACGAGTGGACTGCCGTGCCGGATACGATGATTTATCAGCTTGAAGACCCTTATATTAGCGTGATCCACAAACAGCTCGTATTGGGCGGCACGCATGTCCGTTACAAGCAGGGACGGCTCGATACGTTCTACGGTTATTTCTACAAAGGCAGCGATCTTCACGATCTCCTCTACTTCACGACAGGTCCGGATTATATGAAGGACATTCGGCTCGTTGAGCTCCAGGACGGGAGAATTGGCGTCTTCTCCAGGCCGCGCGGCGAAGGGATCCGCAAGGAATTCGGCAGCGAGTCCTTGGTGGGATTCACCATCATCGACAGCCTTGACGATCTGTCACCGGATGTCATCGAGAACGCCCCTTATATCCGAGGATTATTCAGTAAGGATGAGTGGGGCGGCTGCAACCAGGCTTACTTGCTCGAAAGCGGGAAGATCGGCGTCATCGGCCATATCTGCTACGCTCAGGGAGATACGTCGACTTACATGAACATGGCTTTCGTACTGGACCCGCGGACGAATCAATTTTCGGATTTGAAAATCATCGGCACCCGGCTTTGTTATCCGGATGGCCCCGCCAAGAAGGCACATCTGACCGACTGCGCGTTCACCGCCGGCATCGAAATGCGTCCCGACGGCAAGGTCAATCTGTACAGCGGCATCGGCGATACCGAAGCGGCTCGCATCGTCATCGACTACCCGTTCGAGAAGGAAGGCGCCATTTTAACCTTATAATGCATGTTCAAAAAATCGGGTTTACAGGACCGAGAAGGTTGGATAAAGCTAGGGACTGAGTAGCGGAGCGTGCATAGCGGGTACGTGAGCAACGGAAGGCCCGGCTGAATTCAAGATTCGATGTCGAACCCGCTTCCTGATCTGCTTCGTCCTGGAAAGACGACTTTTTGAACAACCTCTTATAGTTGTAATTCCATGATCGAGCTGCTGGATTCCCCGGCGGCTCATTTTTATATCTGGTTGCGGCTTGGTATAAATCCATTCATTTTTATGCAAGGTGTCCCTCCAATAGTTATTATTATAAGTTAATCAAAACACATACTTTATTTGACCCCATCGTAATACAGAGCTTCACATAATTCAAACTTTTTATATCATTTCGCTTCTTTTTTGCTTAATTCCTGAAAATTCCACACCTATTCGACAAAATCTTTTCCGATTCACACTCCAACCACGTATACTTTTTAAACAGATGTGCGCTATAATTGAGGAAATGTTTATACGAGGTGAACTTACTTGAACAAGAAGGACTTGGCTCTGCCAAAGTACCAGATGGTAAAAGACTATGTCTTATCCCAGATCGAGAATCGGGAATTTACGAAAGACGATCGGATTCCTAGCGAGTCGGAGTTCTCCAAGCTGCTGGATGTCAGCTCCATCACGGTGCGTAAAGCGCTGTCCGAGCTGGTGAACGAGGGCGTGATCTACCGCGTCCGAGGTAAAGGAAGCTTTGTCGCCAGCCAAGCCGACGCCTCGGAGAAGACCTCCACCTCCAATCTGGTGGCCTTCGTCATCTCCGGCGTCGATCTGTACGACAGTTCGTATATGCAGATCATGAGAGGCATTCAATCATTTCTAGGCCAGCATGGCTGCAAGCTCATCATCGAATTCGTGGAGAACGACTTCGAACAGGAACGCGAGCTCATTCTGGGACTCATTCAAACGGAGCTAAGAGGCTTACTCATCTATTCCTCCGATCCCGAAGCTGCAAAGGGCTATCTCGGAGAGATTCGAAAAAAATCGATTCCGTTCGTTATGTTGGATCGTTCCCCTTCGGGCTATCCGGTGAACGTTGTCACCTGTAACAATCATGACGGTGCTTATGAAGCAGTAGAATACTTGATCCAGCAGGGACATCGGCGAATCGGATTCGCCGCTTACGACTATCATCTAAGCCCGGAGGTTGACCGATATAACGGTTATTGCAACGCCATGTCGAATGCGTCCATTCCGATACCCGATTCGCTCTTGTTCCTGGATAAGGAACTAGACTATGCTGCACTTGTGAGCCTTATCCAAAATGGTGGGCTGACCGCGCTGTTCTGCGCGAACGACAAGCGGGCCCTGGAGATAATCGAACAGCTCACCACACTTGACATACGCATACCCGAACAACTATCCCTCATGGGCTTTGACGATTTCGAGAGCTCCAAGTTCGCCAAGGTGGCCTTGAGCACCGTGAAGCAATATTTCGACGTCCTCGGCTATGAAAGTGCCAAACTGCTGTTCGAAATTACCGAGGGCTCATCTTACGGCAATAAGAAAGTCATGTTGCCTACAAGCTTGATCATACGCGACACGATCAAGCCGTTCCAAGGTTAGAGCAACGCCAAAAAGACAATGGATTCCGGATTGTGCTCTGGAATCCACTGCCTTTTCATAATGCTGCCTATCTGCTTGTACTATTCGGCGCGCTGACGGATACGACACCGTCGTTTACTTGCCTAGGCCTTAACATACTGCATGTACCCTATAACGAAGAAGTAATCCTCTCTAAGTTCAAATCCGAATGCAAATCATTCCCTGTCTGTGTCCGATAAGCGCTGAAGTCATCATATTCTTCGCCTTTCCAGATCCAAAGCGATTGATTTTTGCTGCTGTAGTGATTAAAGTCCACTATGTTCCCTTCATTTTGGGTGAACTCGTTGGTGATCATTAGCCCATCCTCATTCGCTTTGATGGAGTTATAGCGCATTTCATTGTTCCTTGTATCGAAGGCCAAATTGATTTCACCGTAACCAAGATGCTTGGTGTTGTTTTCAGTGAACTCATTCTCTTTAATGATACAATTTTCCGTCCTTCCGCGATCTTCGTCATAGCCGCCAAGCGTGATGCCTGCCGCGCTATTGTTATAAATGCGGTTAAGTGTCACCTCTACATTTGAAGTTGAACCTCCGGCATGCTCACTTGCCAATTCAATTCCAAAATCATTGCCGTGAATGTCGTTATCGATGATTTTGATATCTTTGCCACCGTCAACATAGATACCAGCGGCGGAATAGTCGTTTCCATATGCGGGATTGCCATGAGAGGAATTGCTGTATACCTGATTTCCCTGAATAACACCGTTTCGCGCCTGATCTAAAACGGGGTTCGGTCCGGTACCTTCAAACCCTATGATGTCGACGCCGATATTGTTGTTATGGTGGACGTGGTTCTTCGTAACACGAAAACCGTCTACGTTTCCATTAATCGCCATGGCCTCGCTGGCTCCCAGCTTCAGGTTGTACAGCTCATTTTGGATTATAGCAATCTGCTTGAGCGGAGCTGCCGAGTTGCCGTAAACAGCAATGCCATGGGCATTGCCGCCGCCTGCCTTCTGACCCGCATGGGTCCCCATATCGTGAACGCGGTTCCCTATGATTTCAATATTTCTGCCGCTGCCGCTCACATGAATGCCGATGGGAGTGACATCAGCGGAACTTGTATCGTAATGGCGTATTTCTACCCCTTCCACGCGTACATAGCTGGCATTGTCAATATGGATGACGCCATTTTCAACGGGTTGAACGCCTTTGCCGTCCATGACTGCCATATGTCCCTTTGCACTGCGCAATGATATGTAGCCCTGGTCTGACGATCCTGATTTTTCGATGCTCACCGTTTGGTGATATACTCCTTCAAGAAGGATGACGGAACCGCCCGGCTTGACTAATTCGATTGCTTTCTGGATGCTGGCTAGCGGGGCATTCATCGTCCCCGGATTAGCGTCTTTACCTTGCGGCGAGACATAATATTCCCCTGCCGATGCTTCACCCGTTGCTCCCATAGTCATGATCCCTATTGAATCAGTTTCCGATTGTTCGGTGACAGAATTAATTGCATCACTAGGAAATATCCTAGCAATGAAGTAAGCTGTACTTACCAACAACAGAATGAGGAAACTGGCACCCAGAATAATCGAGATATTTTTTTTGCGAATGATACCCACATCCTTTAAACCGAATAGTTAGTAGTATTTTATCAAGCCCGGGGTATTACGGCCAGCACGAGCTCATTCTTGTCCTCCGTGAGTGCGATTGTTGAGCGGCTTTTTATTTAAGGAGCCTGCCAGATCGAATCTAAAGGAAAAGGGAAAAAGACTAGCATGATCAGCGATTCTGATCATACCAGCCTTTTATAGTTCGTCTCTTTTATATGAGTGAGGGTACACCATATGTTCCTACTGCGTCCTACTCCTTCTTGTTATTGCTTACATAACTCCATCGTTTACTCCACAGCCCCCGTCGCGCCGATCCGAAGGTCAACCTCTACGTGAAATTGAGCTCGGGCAAGCTCTTCGCCCCAGTTATCCTGGGCGGCCTTGTATAACGGATAATGATATGCTCTTGCATACAGGCCGAATCCTACCGGGTCAATTTTGTGCTTCTGAAATTTATCGATGAGCTTCTCGATGCTTTTCTTCATTTCCTTGCTTAAATTACTCGCCATTTCCTCGGAATTCTCCAGAAGCTCATATTCAAGAAACTTTTCCGTAATGCTGATAAACGAGTTTATCTTAATGTAGTAATGGAACCTGCCATCTTCATGGGAAGACTTAACCTTCACCGAGATGTCCCCTATGCTAAAACTCACCAAATCGGTGTTAAAAGGCAATCGTTCCCGCACCCCCTCAACAGGAAAAGTGAGGCTGACTCCTGGTTTAGCTTCTTTTTTTAAAATTTGCAGAAGCGAAGTTTCTTGATAGCTAAGGGAATCCCGGTACTGTCCTTCTTGAGATAGCAGCGTCGTGCCCTTGAGCAAAATCTTTCCATTCTCGATCATGATCTCCGAGATAGCAGGGGTTATTGCACGGTCATGAAATTGTCTATGCATCTCTTGAGCCGTCGTCTTTACCGTTGTTGACCTCCTGCTTCCCGAATCGATCAGCGCTCTTAAAAACACGGAGGTTGTTGGCTGATCCATTGCTTGAAAATTAATGACATCGGCAACGGGACCGTCATAAGCAATGATGCGGTTGGTAGTCGTATTGCGTGGGTCGCGGAACGTAACATCGAGCACTTTAAACCAATCCTTATATTGAAGCAGCTTCTTCCCCACAACGATCACCTGAAAATTACGGCCGGCAACCGCTCCTGGAAACTGGGCGTCTTCCTGGTTTCTTGCCTGTCTTAAACCTTCTGCTATTCCTTCCCCCTCACGGCTTTTCTTCTTAATATCTCTGCTAAATACCGGCGCGGACAAATAATAACGAAGCTTCCCGTCTTTGACATCCAGACCGAGGGCTAAAGGTACGGTTGCATCTTCAAGATTGGTTTTGTCATTACTGCAGCCTATCAGGGCAAGCAGCAGCATGCAGCCCATAACCGCAGCAGAGAATGGTTTAACCCATCTCATGAGCGTCTCCCCCCTCTTACCTTTTTGGTCATGGCCACATACATAAGAAGGCATACAGGCAAAGCAAATTCCATCACAAAACCCGTGAGGTTTAGGAAGTTATTAACTCGAGCGACATCGATAAAGCTTGGCCTATAGATGAAAAAACTAACCGCAACTGCGAAACACCAAACGGCTAGGTGACCTCTTTCTTTGTCTTTCCCCAATAGCCATGCCGAGTTCATGGAGACAAGATGCATGGAAGGGATCCATATGCAAGAGAACACAAACAAATAGAATGCAATAAAGGGAACTTCTATCCGCTCAATAAACCGAAGTTCGATCGACTTCATGATGCTGATGACCGGTTCATTGAATTCGCCGATTTCATCAGGACTGAAGTACACATAACACACAAGGGTGATTCCCAGGTAAACCAGGCAGGTGAGCGTGTTCGAAATCACCATGGCCGTCAAAGCTTTTTCTTTTTTAACGAGATGAGGGTAAATAAAGAACGCGAGCCCGATACCCAGCATCGGGTAGAACATGATTTTTACGGTTGAAAGCACCGGAAACCAGCCCTCTTTTAAGACAGGCAGCAAATAAAGCCAGCGGGCATGGCGCAGTGTAGTTAAATAAACGAATGGAATCCATATGGAGATAAGCGCCACGATTTCGCTATATCTGCCGATTGCTTGGAACCCATGCTGCGCAATTTGAAACGTAGGAATGAGCAGCAGCAGCACTAGAACATAGATATACGTGCTGGGCAATAACCAAAGCTTGATAACAAGTGAAGCAATCATAAAACCGTCATAAGCCAGTAACAAATAATAGGCCATAAATATGAAAGCAGCTATTTTAGCTGCCCAGACTCCCATATACCGCTGTATCAACTCTAGTATCGAACCGTCTGGACTATTTTTCATCACCTTAACGAGCGCTACGGATGCCAATGTTGCCATTCCCCAGCCAAAAAAAATCGCGATCCAACCATCCGTTCCCGCTTGTCTGGCCAGTTCTCTAGGAAGGGATAAAAATGCAACGCTGATTTGAAAAGCCGAAACCATCAGCGTAAATTGAAGCATGGATACCTGACGAATGGTCTTCATCTGTTATTGTTTCTCCTTCCAGCCTCGGGTCCTTCCTTGCCGTTTTGCTTGTATTGCTCTTGTACTTGTGGGACGGTTGCTCATCAGCCATAGCGGAAGGCGCAGAAGGGTGTCCTTCCAGTCTGCAGCTTTAAACGGAGCAATCGGCGTACTGTAGGAGGTATTAAGCGAGTTAAGCGTGATGAGTCTCCCCATGATCGTCATCATGCCCACAATCAGGCCAATGAAGCCGAACCAAGTCGCAAGAACCATGATCATGAATCGCATGAGACGGACGGCAGCCAACATATCTTGATTAGGAATAATGAAAGAAGAGATAGCCGTGAAAGCAACTACGATCACCATGACATTGCTGATCAGTCCTGCTTGCACCACAGCCTGTCCGATCACGATACCGCCGACGATCCCCACCGTCTGCCCAATAGGCGCAGGAAGCCGAACCCCCGCTTCCCTCAGCATCTCAAGCGTGATTTCCATAATGATCGCTTCCACGAATGGGGGAAACGGAACTTGCCCCCGTGATTCGCCAAGTGTTAGCAGCAGTTTCATGGGGATGATTTCAAAGTGATAAGAGATGACCGAAATGAAAAAACCAGGTAAAAAAATAGCGATAAAAAATGCAAAGATTCGCAAAATTCGAAGGAACGACGATATGGACCAACGAGAGCTGTAATCATCCACCGTCTGAAAAAAAGACATAAAAGTTGCAGGCGCCACCAAAACACTGGGCGAACCGTCCACAACAACGACGCAGCGTCCTTGCAAAATATGTGATGCGGCCGTATCCGGCCTTTCGGTCGTCAGGATCTGCGGAAGCAGCGCAAGAGGCTGGTCTTCAATGAATTCGGCTAGCTCACCGGTATTAATAATGGCATCGACATCGATGGATTGAATGCGTTCCTCGAATACCTTAATAATTTCCGGTTGAGCGACATCTTCCAAATAAATTAACGTAACCGCCGTTTGTCCCCTTCTTCCAACGATGTAGCGCCTTAACTTCAACTCCTTGTCTGGGATATAACGACGGATCATGGCAATATTTTGTGAGCCGATTTCAATGAATCCTTGATGCGCCCCTTTGAGTGAGGGCTCCTGCTGCGGATCTTCGATCGCGCGTGTAGGCAGTCCTTTGGTGTCCAGTATATACGCGACGCCGCGACCTTCGATGAACAACACGCTGTTACCGAGCATAAGGCTCAGCCTCAGTTTAGTCCATAAGGATTCAGGCTTAACATATCCTACATTTGTAATAAAGTCATCGGACGGGTTCCCGGACTCAAGCTGAAGCGGAGCAAGAATATCGTGATTGAGGCATGTCTTATCGGTCAATTCCTCCATATACACGATTGCCGCTTTTTCCCCGGTTTGTTTAATGGTTAGTTTTCGTACGATCAGGTCGGGAGTATCCGTGAACATGTCTTGGATTCTGCCTATGGACTCGGTTAGACACGGAGTAATTTGTTCCTCTTGCTCATGGTTGGCAGAATGTTCCTTCATCATGTTAGGCTCCCTTCCTCACTGGATGTTTTTCCTTATTATGTTGATTTTGGACACGGTTATGCATTCCCGCCAGGTTCATAACCCGTTACGATACGGGTATACTTCGAACTTGGCCAGGATTAAGCAATTAGGCATCGCTTGGAGTCAAATCAAAAAGGCGGATTGGACAAAAGTCATCCAGGTCCGCCTTAAGTTTTTCTTTGTGTTTGAATTCTTCACCAAAAGCCCGTGTTCAGGGAATGAAAACCTATGCGGCACGTAGCCTCGTGCCTTCAAGATCTGCTGTTTCTTCCATAAACGAAATATAACGTAATGGACGACATGATCATCAGTATCACCGAATAAACCAAGGTCAACGCTTTGGTATCCGCGAGCGCCTGCGCATCCGTGCTGTTCTTGATGACGATTCCTAACGGCTGGTACAAAGGATGATAGAGGAACACGGTAACGTCATAATCGGCCAAAATTCCGTTGAAATTCAAGGCAAGCACAGCTAGCGTCGACGGTAGAATGATCGGCAGCAATACTTTTCTGAACGTATAGAACGGTTTAGCACCCAAATTCCTTGCAGCATCTTCCAGATTGCTGTCCAAGCTGAAGAAGGAGGCCTTGACCATTCGCAGGGTGAAAGGAATATGGATGATGACATAGGCAATCAGAAGCATCCAGATCGTGCCAACCAACACCGTATTCCCGATCATCAGCTTCGGCGTGTTAAAGGTCACGATCAGTCCGATCGCAATCAGCGTCGACGGCAGAATCCACGGAATCAGCAATGCGTATTCCAGGGCAAGCGCCCACTTGTTCTTATATTTATGCAATATCCTTGACGCGGCCAGCGCCAATGCGACGACAATGACCGAGGCTGCCGCGGCATATAGAATACTCACAAGATAAGGCTTGAATGCCGACATGGATGAAAACACTTGAATGTAATTATCCAACGTGAAGCTGTTTAAATTCAACGTGGCGGTAGAGATACTTGCCGCATCGGTGAACGAAAAGATGATGATCAGCACAACCGGAACGATGTAGAGGACAAACAGGCTGTAAGCCAGAATATGAGCGGCTATGTTACCGGATTTGCTGCGGATTTTTTGTTTGACCAGCTCCGATTTGACTTTGGAGACCGACATGAAGTTGCCTTTTCGTTCGAACCGGATCATCACGGTCAACAACACCAGCGTGGCTACTCCGAGAATAAGCGCCAGCAGTGCAGCCAAATCTCTTGACGTCATGCTTTTCGAGAACGTCAGAATCATCGGCGTAATCGTCTGGAATTCCTTCCCCCCGAGAATAAGCGGCGCGGACGTCGCAGCCAGGCCAGTGAGAAAAGTCAGGATCGTCAACGCATAGATCGTAGGCTTCAGGACCGGAAGTACGACCCGCCTTAAGATATACCAAGTAGACGCCCCCATATTTCTCGCGGCTTCCACCGTTTGGAAGTCGATTTTGCGAATCGCATTGCTCAGGAACAGGAAGTGGTTCGACGTGCATGCGAACGTCATGACGAATAAAACCGCCCAGTAGCCATGAAACCATGTCGTATTAAAAGAAGGGAACCATTGAGCCAGGAGCTTGGTCATAAACCCTTCTTCGCCATAAACGAATTTATAGCCGGACACCAGCACGACTCCGCTGTAAATCAAGGTCGTAAAATAACCCAGCCGCAAAAATCTCGCGCCTTTGATATCGAAATATTCCGAAATCAAAACCAGCGTTATACCCACCACATTTACCGTAACGACAAGGGAAAAGGCGAGAATAAAGCTGTTATATAAACTTCTCATCGCGCGCTCGGAAGAAAACAGCTTCTCTGCCGCTTCGAGCGTAAATTTGCCGTCCTTAAAGAAAATTTCGCCGTAAATATTCAAGTTCGGATAAATCAGGAAGGCAATGACAAACCAGGCAATCAACCCGTATAAAAGGATCGAAACAGGGTTTACGGAAGCCAGCCGGGCGCTCAGGTTCCGGGCATTCATGCTTCCCCCTCCTTCATCGGGTATTGCAAAATATCGCGGACCGGGAGGTAGATGTCCACATCGTCGCCGACCTCATGATGGACGAGCCGGCTTTCGATTTCGATGGTCTTTAGCCGTCCGCCGCCGGCAATCTCCAATACGTACTTGCTGTATAAACCGTAAAACTCCCGGTCCGCGATCTTGCCTTTCAGTTCGACCGTATCGATCCCCTGCAGGGGCAGCAGGCTTACCTTTTCATTGCGGATATAGGCGATATTCCCTGGCTGAACAACATCGTTCAACCGGCTGTTCTCCACCATCCGCGGATCGATCCGATTAATATCTCCTATGAAATTGCATACAAACTCCGTTTGCGATTGATTGTAAACTTCCAAGGGCGTTCCCACTTGCTCCAGGACCCCATGATTGAATACTCCAATCCGGTCGGACAGCGTTAATGCTTCTTCCTGGTCGTGCGTGACATAAATCGTTGTGATCCCGAATTTCTTCTGCAGTTGTTTCAGCTCGTTGCGCAGCTGCACCCGCAGCTTGGCGTCCAAGTTGGATAAAGGTTCGTCCAATACCAAGATGCTCGGCTTCAAAACCAGCGCCCTGGCAATCGCGACGCGTTGCTGCTGTCCTCCGGATAGCTCCGATACCTTCTTGAACAGCTGATCATCTTTCAAATCAACCTTCCGGGCAATGTCCTTTACCTTCTGGTCCACTTCCGCCTTGGAAAACTTCTTGACTCGCAAGCCGAAAGCGATATTCTCATACACATTCATCGTTGGAAACAATGCATAGCTTTGAAATACCATCCCGATCTCTCTTTTTTCGATCGGCAAACGGGTAATGTCGGCGTCTTTCAGCAGGATCTGTCCGCTCGTAGGCATAATAAACCCGACCAGACTGCGGAGGGTCGTCGTCTTCCCACAACCGGAGGGACCGAGGAACGTGAAGAATTCCCCTTCCCGAATATGCAAATTAAGGTTTTTGACCGCATGAAATTCTCCGAATTTAATGTCAACGTTCTGGAATGTAATCATATTTATTGCATAATCTCCAATTCGATTTTCTCCGCCCACAGATCCATGTTTTCGGCAATAAAGGCCCAATCGAAATCTTGAGGTTTTAACGAAGTAAACAGCTCCTTGACAGACTCATTGGCTTGCTCGACCGCTTTCGTATTTGCCGGCATGGCATTGAACTCAGCCGCAAATTCCCCTTGGACTTCGCTGGATCCGAGCCATTCCACGAACCGCTCCGCCGTTGCCTGCTTCTTCGTTCCGTTTACGATCGCCGCATGCTCCACGACCATTGGTACGCCGATTTCCGGGCTGACAATGCCTGCTTTCACGCTATATTGCTCTTCCTTCTGCTGCAGGGTTCCGGAGACGAGCGCTCCTAGCGGCGTTTTACTACTGGCCAAATTGGCATAGAAGTCTTCGCCCTCGACTGCGCTGACTCCGTTGTCATACAATTGCTGAATTTCATTCCAGCCCTCCTCGGATACGCCCAGATCGCCGTTCGGATCTTGGAAACGGGTCAGAATGCCCGCTACAACAAGGCGAGGCGTATTTTGTCCAAGCAGCGTAGGAGCTTCGTATTTCCCTTTATAAGCATCGTTCTTATAAAGGTCCGTCCAGTCCTTTGGCGCAGTATCGGCCGAGAATTCGTTCGGGTTATAACCAAGCAGAATCGCTTGCTTCACAAGCCCATGATAGTAGCCTTCCGGATCGTTCAAGCCCTGCTCAACATCTCCCGCCCAGCTTGGAACAAACTTAGCCAGAGCGTCTTCCTTTTTCAAATTCTCATAAAGCATATTGTTCAAGCCGTATACAACGTCCGCGATCGGGTTGTTCTTCTCGGCAATCAACCGGTTCGTCAGGTCGGCGCCGCCCGCTCCGACAATTTCGATGTCAAAGCCCGCACCCTTCGCTTTCTCAATCAGCCATTCACCGCGGCCGTCGGAGTTTGCATTGGTGTACACGATCAGCTTTTCATTCTGGGCTGGTTCATTTGATGACGATTCCGACGGAGCCGGTGTCCCCTCCGAAGTGCCCGTGTTAGCATTGCCGGCATTGTTGCCGCCTCCGCAAGCCGAAACAATCACACACATAATGAGAAGTAGCGCCATTGAAAGTTTTCTCATGATTTCCTTAACTCTCCTTTGATCGTGTCATTTTGTTTGGTTTAAATGTTGATGATCAACCCGTCATATGCCGGTAAAATTCCGGCGGGGCTGAAGATGCGGACAAAATCCTCATGTAGCAGCTTGGAATTATGGCTAAAATGTGTGACGACGATTTGGCCTTCGGGCTTCAGGATATTTTCTTTTTGGAACTCGCGCTGGACTTCCAGCACCGTTTCCACGCACATATGATTGCGGTCGCGGGAGTTCCCCGTATATCCATGCGTGCAGTCGAGAATGGCGCAATCCAGGCTTTTGCCCTTTAACCACGCCCATGTCGCATCCGGGAACCAGCCCGAATCATGCCCGTACAGCAGTTTTTTTCCTTCCTTTTCGATCACGTATAATAGACAGGTTTCCATCCGGTCATGATCGGCCAACAATGGCGTTACCGTTGCATCGCCCATAGCGAAGGTCTCATACGGGCGCAACAGATGGAATTGATACCTTTGTCCTTCAAAGCGGCCGATGGCGGCACGCGTGTGGTGCATCACGGTACCATTCCCATAAATGTGCAGCGGGTGCTGGAGGCCGTGCGCAATCCCTTCCCTGCGGCATTCCAGATCAGCGGCATTGAAATGGTCCATATGCGAATGCGTGACCAACAGGTGCTCGATTGCTCCCAGATCGATATTGTCCCGCAGCGCCTGCATATAGGAATCCGGGGAATAGTCAAACTTGATGACATCGTCCAGGATGGCGGAAGTTCGTGTGCGGATATTTTTTCCCCCAAGCTCCCGCGCTTTGTTGCAATGCTCGCAGCGGCAAAATGCATTGGGGAAGCCCTCTGCGGCTGCGGTTCCTAGAAAGTGAATTTTCAAAGTCATGTCTCCTTGCCATGCAAACTGTAGTGATCCATTTTACGTCCAGGACTGAACGGATTGCCGTTCTACTATCGATGTTTGAATTTTAATGGTGATGGGATTCTCGTTGGAGTTGCCAACGCGCTTCATCAGCAAATCAACGGCCGATCGGGCAAGCTTCTCGGTGTCTTGTCGAACCGTCGTAAGCGGTGTCGGAATATATGCCGCTAACTGGATATCGGAAAACCCGACGATGGACAGCTTTTCAGGAACCGGAATCCCCATTTGCAGTGCGGTGTGAATGGTCGAGATGGCGACATGGTCATCCCCGCACATGATGGCCGTCATCCGGGGGTTATCCTGAATAAACCGCTCCTGTTCCGGATCGAGCTCATTAATGCGGCTGGTATCGCAAGTGACGCTTCGAAAATGAATGTTCTGGATCTTCACCGGAATTTTATGATCGAGCAGCGCTTGGATATAGCCTTGATACCGTTCCTTCCGGCTTGTGATATTGTCGATCGGGTTCGAAGTGTATCCGACCTCCCGGTGCCCCTTCTCGATCAAATACTTGGTCATTTGATAAGAGCCCATATAATGGTCGTGATACACGCAATCGATCTCCACTTCATGGAAAATACGATCGATAATCACCAGCGGCAGTTTGCAAAGCTTTAGTCGCAGCACCTGATCGCTGCAGGTCTTCCGCCCCTGAGGAAACAGAATGATGCCGGTGATCCCTCCTTCGGCCAGCCTTTCCAGACAAAGATCCTCATCGTCGCGGTCCTTCGTCATTTTTAAAATGAGGTCGCACCCGTGCTTTCGCACTTCAGCCTCGGCGGCGGCGATGATTCTGGAAGTGTAATCGGATAGATGAGGCATAATGAGTGCGATCTGTCCGAACGGCCTCTCTACGTTCGGCGCCGCCTCGGTGACCTGGGGTGAAGTTCCTCCATCGGCCAGCAATCCATCTTGCGGCTGGGCAAGGAAGGTCCCTCTGCGGGGCAGGCGGTACACCAGTCCCTGCTCTGCCAGCTTTTGAAGCGCCAGCTTGCTCGTCATCCGACTTACGCCGAATAACTTGGCAAGCTCTCCTTCGGATGGAACAGGATCATGCGGCCGCAGCCGACGACTCTGAATAATCTCGATTACCTGATCAGCCACCCGGTGATATAATTGATTCTGTTTCATCAAACGTGCATCTTTCATCAAATTATCCCTCTAATCGTTGAGTCGACTCGTATCCACAAGGGATCTAATTTGAAGTTAATTTATGTCACTGACATATTCAATGATATCTATGTAAAAGTCTCGTAAATTCTATGTTAAATCGTAAAGCCGCTCACCTGAATCAAATATTCCATATCAGTGATTTATTCTGGAACAGAAGAAAAGCGTCCCGCAAGCCTTGAAAAAAGACTTGTGGGACGCTTTGGGTTATTGTGGCCGGGTAAATTCCGCCCGGTCACAATTTCCGATAAAAAACAAAAAGCCTTGATTTCTCTAGGGTTTTTCTTCGTATGGAGCCTGAGGGGATCGAACCCCTGACCTCATCGCTGCCAGCGATGGAAATGTAGGCCGTGATTTATTGACAACATGCCCAGGTGCATGAATTGATTCCTGTTGATTTCTTTTACCAGGTCAGGGTTTACATCTACTGCCTTGGCATTGGTCAATGAAACGGCGAGTAATAGCAAAAACAAGACCAGTCCAACTGCTGACCATTTAAGGGACTGCTTGTTAAACTTGGCAATCTGATCATTCTCCTCTTCAACTCAGAATGTTCCGGCGAAAAATTCGCAGTGGTCAAAAACCGGCTGGGACGACTCGCACTTCGATCCAACAGTTTTATGATCGTATACCCCTATTCCTTTACCTCTTCGGTATCGATATGCGAAATGACTGCGGCTTCGCATGACAGCTCCTGATCTTCCCGCATTTTACGATAGGCGCACACAGTATGGGGTTAAACCGCTGCAGAATGAGCAATAGGGTCATGATCACGTTCTCCGGCTGCCTTCAAAAGGCTATATGACCCATCCTCTAAGTATCAAAATGTATCCTACCCCACAAAAATGTTCCGTTCACACAAAAAAGTGCGTACTTTTCACCAATTAGTCAGGGTGATAACCTTACATACAGAACGATCGATCCACAATTAATTGAGCGACACACGGTCGTTAAAAAATCATAGGTGAGGTGCTAAGAAATGAAGGAATATCAACTTATTTTGAAAGAGAAGAAAATCGTTTGGGGAGAAACCATAGATATTGAACAGTTCATTGATAACAAACCAGTCAATTCCATCAGACAGGGCGAAAACTCGAACATGGATTGGAATTTGCCTGCAGGCGTATATCGAGCCAAAGAAATTGTTATCGAACTCGATAAAATGCTTGAGGCCATGCTGGTTCAGCTGGGCAAACCAGTAAACAGCGATCCGACAGTACTCTTAGATAGCCTGCTAGCCAATCTGGCGATTTCCGGAAACCTGTCTTCTTTGCCCTTAAAATCATTGGAACTTGAAGATCATGCCGGTACAGAGATTAGAGCTCAAGCGGTACGCATCGGAGAACAATTGGTAAGCTGGTCCAGAGAAATCAATGCTGAGAAAAAGACATTGGCTGAGTATGGGAAAGAAACGCTTAGTGAACTGGAATTTCGAAGCCACTGTTATGGTCATCCGCTGACCCCGGAAGCCACTGCTCAGGTTTGGGGACCATTCGGCGGACCAAGGATTATGCAGATTTATAATGAATACTTACACCAATTCGTTTTACTTCGGGATGCCTTGTTGCCATTTGCTAATTGGGAAGAGGTTCCCTTTGAGGTCAAGGAATATAGAGAATTCAAAGGATTGCGCTTTCTGGAGCCATCCCGAGAAGTATTCTTAACGCAACTGTTCAAGAAAAAATTGACACATAAATCGATCATCCAATATGCACAAAGTGTGGTTAGCTCAGGGCTCGAAAAGGCCGGTTACGGCTTCCAATATCGTTTAGGTACCGTTTTGCCGGCTGGTTTGGGTGAGTCTGCCCGTACGGCATCCCGCTATCTCCTGAGATGGCATCCAGTACAAACGATACAGGTAGTTGATGGAGAAGGTTTGACTGCGGTCTCCTTCGATTATGAATATGAAGATTATTATTCCGCGCCCCGTACGGAGGCAGGAAAAGGAACACCGGCAGACGATAAATTGCTTCCTGAGTATGGGGAGGATTACGATGAACCATCGATTGCCAGGTTGCTGCCAAATACAATTACAGATCGAACGACTCTACAGTTCAGTATCGAGATGAAAGGCAGCGAGTTTGCAGTAGATCTTGGTCAGCTTTTTAGGGGGCAGCGCTTTTTATATCGGCCACAGATAAACAGCAATGCTGGGAGCGAATTTATAAAGCGCGAATACCTCCACTGGCACCCTGCTGAAGACATTCTCTCGCACTCCGGATTAGTCACCAATGTAGATGGCATCCATTTCATTCCGACTGGCAAAAATGAACTTGTCCTACGGGCTTTACTAGGTAAACTCTATCCCGAAAATGTAGTTTTATTGGATAAAGGAGATCAGGAGGAACTGGAAGCGGCTTATGTTTCCGGCAAAGGCTTCGGTACGCAATTTCTAGTGCTGTAAGTCGTGAAATGAAATCCGCCGACATTTTGGATAGAAAGGGAGAACCTATTTTGACCAGACAACAAAAGTTTTTGACAATGAATTTATTTTTATTGACCTTTATTCTAGGGACCAGTGAATTTTTGATGGTCGGATTATTATCTGAAATTGCCACAGATATGAAAATCGCCATATCGACTGCAGGCTTTCTGGTGACGGCTTTTGCGCTTACCTTTGCTATAGGGACCCCGGTCTTCACAGCATTATTCAGCCGATTTTCCAAATTCCCGCTCATCCTTGTCTTGCTCAGTATATTTATTGTGGGGAATATCGTTACGGCTTTATCAGGATCATATGGCCTGCTTCTGGTGTCCAGAATAATCACGGCCGTGGTTACCGGCGTCTTGATTGCACTCGCGATGTCAGTGGCAAGTGAAGTCATGCCTCCAGAAAAAAGAGGGCCGGTGATCTCTATCATCTTTACTGGTTTCACTGTGGCGAGCGTCCTTGGCGTACCCCTTGGCACTTTTATCGGGCAATGGGGCGGGTGGCATTTGGCCTACTGGTTTACCACAGTGTTAGGAATCATTTCTTTGATAGCAAGCATCGCAACCATTCCTAGAGGACTAAAGGGAAAACACAGTTCACTCACAAAACAACTCAGATTGCTCGCTTACCCCAGAATTGTGCTTGCTTTTGCCATTATGATGTTAAGCATAGCAGCTACTTATAGCATCTATACGTATTTAGCTCCTTTGCTTCAGGATGTGCTTTTTGTTCCGGCCCGTTATATTAGTCTCATCTTTTTACTGTATGGTGTTGTGTCTATTTTCAGCACGCTAATCGGAGGAAAGCTGGCTGTCGGCGACGGGATGAGAAAAATTCGCTATGTGCTTCTGGCTCAAGCCGTCATCTTGGTGTCACTTTATTTTACTTCCGGCTCTCTTGTTGGGGGACTGGTCAGCATCTCATTCATGGCTCTCGTTGTTTATCTTATGAACTCGACGATGCAGTTGTACTTCATTGATTATGCCGATGAGCATGTTCCGGAGGCAAGAGATTTGGCTTCATCCTTAACCTCCGTCGCCAACAATGTTGGCATTGCGATCGGATCCGCTTTAGGTGGAATTATCACTACGAACATGAAGCTTATTGATCTTTCCTGGTCTGGTGGGATTGTGGCCGTACTCGCGGCAGTGTTGGCATGGGTCAACTATCGTTTGAAGCAAGGAACTGTCAGTACGACTAAAGAGAATAATGCACTGCATGAGCAATACCAAGGAAATATATAATTAAGACATATAAAAGCAGGAGGTAATTGGGAAAAGTACCTCCTGCTTTTCGAGTGACAAGAGCAGCCCGATCAAGGCAAGATTAATGTTAAATGGACAGATTGTAGCTTTTTTATGCATTCTTGTGATTTGTGTACAATACTTCATCGGGAAAGCTTTCGATATAGTCGGTTCCAAAATCGCATAACATCGTGAGCATAGGGGCCAGTTGTTCGCCTAGCCGAGACAAGCAATATTCCACTTTTGGCGGTGAAGCTGGATAAACCTTGCGAATAATAAGTCCGTCGCTTTCTAGCATTCTTAGCTGCATCGTAACCATGCGTTGGGTTGCTTCAGGAAGTTCCCGTCGCAGCTCATTGTACCGTACTGGACCTTTTGCTAAGCGGTTTAAAATGGATATCTTCCATTTCCCACTGATTAAGCCGAGTACAATAATTACAGACCATTCATTCCATATATTATCTTCAAACAGCTCAATTCTTGTCAAGAATTTCTGGATCGATTAGTATAAAATTAATAAAGGAGGTCATCTTATGCCGCGAACAGGACGTCCACGTACATTTAATCGTGACGAGGCGGTTGCCGCCGCCATGATTCTTTTCTGGGAATATGGCTTTGAATCCACTTCACTGGCTCAGTTAAAGGCCGCAATGGGAGATATATCATCTGCAAGTTTCTACGCAGCGTTTAAGTCAAAAGAAGAACTGTTCCGTGAAGTGATTGATCGCTACATATCGATGTATGGACATGCTTCGGAAACTTTCAAAAATACAAACATAACGTCGAGAGCAGCCATGGAAATGGGATTGCTAGAAGCAGCTCGGTTCCAGACAGAGAACACTCACCCTTTAGGTTGTCTGTTGGTTTTGTCCACAGTTAACTGTTCTCCTGAGCAACAACATATCCAAGACCTTCTGTCAAAGGAAAGAAAGAGAGTCCGGGGGTGGATCAAAGATTGTATAGAACGAGCCATAACCAACGGGGAGTTGCCAGGATCCACGGATATCTCCATGGTGATTACGTTATTTGAAACCTTCTTACGAGGGATTTCTACACAAGCCCGAGACGGTGTTCCATATGAGGAAATTGCAGCTGCCATAACTCATTTGATGAGCGTATGGGATTCGTTATCTGTTGAACACGATATTAGGGAGGATTGATTGAGCATACAAATTACTCAATAAGTGGCATCGATGCCCATATTCAATTTATTGTTTTTTAGTTTGGTCGTCGTTATTACTTTGTTGAAGGAACAGCATAATCCTTTTTTATCACGGAACAAAGGCTGAGATAGCCTCTGAGATAAGACTCGAGAAGAAATCCTCATTCCCCTTCCCTTTCCCTTATCCCCTAAAACAAAAAAAACCGAGCAAATGTCAGGAAATAATCCTGGATCTGCTCAGCTGTAATATTACCTTATTTGCTTTAATACAAATTTGGTTTAAATCGAAGTGAGTATATTTTTTGACTCACAGTCAGGTAGAAATTGCTTTCATCTCCCTTGGCAAGCAGGTTAACGGCCGTTCCAGCCCAACCGGCGCTTTGCACTTCTGGAACTCAGCCATTAACTTGAACATTCCCTCCAAGATATTCAAGGCTATATATATCGGAGATTTTTTCCAGCACACGCTGCGCATGTTCTGTAAATTTCAAGTCCGCAATCCGATCTTTGAACAGAAACACGCCGGTCTCATTGCTGTTTTTGCCCAGAGCTCCCTCATATAATAGGTTGGCTCCATGAGTAGGCGGAGAGGAAAAAAACTTCATAAACAGTTCAAACCCTGCGGTCAGTCCGGAATCTTTTCCTTTTCTTAGCGTATTGTTAATGCCTGGGTCAACGCTGCGGATCTTAATGCCTTCCTTTCCAAGCTGCGGTGCGACGGCTTGGGTCCACAACGAAAGAGCCAGCTTTGAAGTCGCATAGGGTCCATACATTTTGCGGAAGTTTTTGGGATGCTCCAATTTTTCGATCGTAAACTCCTTCGTAAATCTAAACACCTGCGAGGAAGTGTTAATCACGGTTTTTAAGCTGCCGTTCTTCAACAGCTCCTTCAATTCCATCAGAACAATAAAAGGAACGACCGTCAACAATTCATAATGCAATTCGCGGCCTTGTTTGGAATAGCGCAGCTCACTTAAGCCTCCTCCGGCGTTGTTAAACAAAATATCGATCCGCTGTTCCTTGCCTTTGATTTCTTCCAAAGCGTGCCTCAAGCTGCCATAATCGGTGAGATCCTTCACTTTATAGGCCCGGAGCCGTCCGTCCTTGAGATGTTTTTGGAGGAATCTATCGTCCGCTGGAAAATCCGACCGGTTCAAAGCAACCACCTGCCAGTTCTCCGACAGCATTTTCCGGGTCAACGCCAATCCGATCCCGTTACTTGCGCCTGTAATCAGTGCAATATGTTCTCGTTGGTTCTTACTCAATGCATGTCCTCCTTCATTCAGAATTTCATTGGTTTATGTGTTTATCAGTCGGAGTCGGGCAGGAGAATCAGTTTGCCGTGGGCACCCCCGCTCTGGCTGATTTGAACAGCTGAACGCCATTCATCGAGTTCGAAAGTCTTCGCGACCGGAATCGTGAACTTGCCGTCCGCTGCGTACCCGGCAAAGTCGCCGACAACGTCATAACGTGCGGTATGTAGTTCTCCATAGCTCGTGCGAACGCCAAGTTCAGCGGCTGCGGCGAAATCGCTGACGGTTAGGACATGCTGGGGATGCCCGTTGACGATTTCGACCAGATCTTTCAATGAACCGCTGTTTGGCGCCGTATCCAGGGCGAGGTCAACCGGCTGTTTCGCCAGTTCGGTCACTCGTTCGACCATTCCATCACCGTACGAGGTCACCAACGCCCCCATGGAGCGGAGCTTGTCGGCGTAGGTGGGCCCAGCGGTTGCGATCACACGGGCACCGCGCATGAGGGCAATTTGAACGGCGGCGAACCCTACCGTGGTGCCGGCTCCGTGCACGAGGACGGTCTGACCCGATTTCACCCCAAGAGTATCAATGCCACGGTAAGCGGTTTCGACTGCCATTGGCAACGCTGCAGCTTGAACAAAGTCGAGTCCGGCCGGCATGCGGAACCAGTAGTACATAATCGCTTGATCCGACGCACCGGCGCTCGATCCATTCATGAAATCTGCCCCACCCAGAACGGAATCGCCGATGGCAACATCGGTTACGCCCTCTCCGATTGCGTCTACAATACCGGCCACGTCCAGCCCGATTCCGCGAGGCAAGGGCAATTGACCGACAAAATGGCCTTGGCACGTCACCCAGTCAACCGGATTTAAGCCGCAAGCGCGTACTCTCACGCGAATGCGTCCCGGCCCTGGCTCTGGGATCGCCACCTCATCCAAGCATAAGACATCCGTTGGTTCTCCGTATTCGTGGAATCGGATGGTCCGCATGGTAGTCTCCATTGTGATCTCCCCTCCATTTTGCTCTGATAAAATCGCGTTCTCTGTGATTTCGAACGGTCTTCCAAGGAAAACAAAGAAATCCTAAACTATAAAGTTCACTAGAAGGCAAGGGGGTCATGAGGGGAACCTATCCCCCCTGTCCTCGCTTTAATAGTCAGGTGTGCTCGAACTGAGGAGCTTAAATCTGGGAGCCGCCTCCATCGACAGGGAACTCAGCCCCGGTGGTATAGGTGGCCTCAAATGCTAGAAATGCAACAGCCTTGGCTACCTCAACTGGATCGCCTAAACGCAGCATTGGAATCTGCTGTCTCATCTGTGCCTTTGTCTGCTCGGCAGCTTCTTCCGGCATTGCCTTTTCCATGATGCCTGTGTCAATAACGCCGGGACTGACTGCGTTGACGCGAATATTTCGAGGTAATAATTCGCGCGCCAGACCTCGAGTCATGGAGCGCAGCGCCGCCTTACTAGCTGCGTAAGCACTGAGCATTGGGAGACCCACTACGTTCACGATTGAGGTGGTAAGGACTACCCCGCTACCTGAACCAAGCAGCGGAGCGAGTTTCTGCACGGTAAAGTACGGTCCTTTGGCATTGATTGTAAGTATCTCGTCGTACTTTTCTTCTGTCATTGCTTCGAAAGGGACAAACCCCGTGACACCAGCGTTAACGAACAGGGCATCTACGGTTCCAAATTCAGCCTCCACTCGATCGGCTAATGCGGCGATATCCTTCAATGAGGCGGCATCGCTTAAAACCGCGATCGCGTGGCTTCCGAGTTGTTCACGAGCCGCATCCAGCGTCGCCTGAGTACGTCCAGTAATCAGAACGTGTGCGCCTTCATCCACTAGCAGCTTCGCCGTCGCAAGGCCGATTCCGCTGCTGCCTCCCGTGATCACGACCTTTTTTCCAGAAAATTTGCCCTTACTGAATGATTCCATTTAAATCGTCCTCCCTTTGTATAATCCGTAATCGGATGATTAGGTACAGGAGCGATTATACATCAGTAAATTTAATAAGTAAACAAAATTAATTAAATTAGTTCATTTAATTAATTTCATACATAAAAGTCAGCAAATTTGTTATAATGTGTTTTATAGGCATCAAAGGGAGGTACTTATCCGTGAGAAAAGCTGTGAGTGTAGATACCTATGTGGAAAAAATAAAACCCATTATAAGAAAAACAAAATTCAGCCAACTGAAAGTCGACGATCTCGCAAAATATATGGATATCAGCAAAGTGACACTTTATAAGCATTTCTCCTCCAAAGACGACATCATCGAACAAGTCGTGGATTATTACATTGATTATTCGAAGAAGGCTGACACCGTTGTGAAAGACGATTCCCTCTCTTTTTTGGATCGTTTTCAATTAACATTTTTACAATCTTTAATGTGTGCCGCGTATATCTCTGATTTGTTCTTGCAAGATCTGAAGGAATTTTATCCACAGCATTTTGAGAATCTGTCCGTTGCCCTACAGAATCGGAATAAAAGCTTACAAACTTTTTTTGAATCCGGTATGGAGCAACAGATTTTCAACAGATTGAATGCCGTGTTGTTTATGGTTCAAGATGACGCTGTTCTGCGACGCTTTATCGAGCCGTCATTTTCGATTCAGTATGATATCACTGTGAAACAAGCGATTATGGATTTCTACTACATGAAGCAGTATCAATTGCTCAAATCTGAATATCTGAAGATGATTGACGACTCCGATATGGAAAGGAAGATCGTTCATATTTTGCAAGCCATTTCGTAAGTGAAGCATCCATATTCGATTCCGGCGTAAATAAAGCGTTAGTTGACCCCTTGAAATCGAAAAAGCGACAGCCATGGACGAGAAAATAATGTCCTAGGCTTTCGCTTTTTCATTCAACGTTAATGTTACCCGTTCAGCGCAATTATTCGTCGTACCCTAGAATCATTTGGTCCAGCGGCGTGCCGGCAAGCACCATTGGGTACACATTCTCATTGGTCGGGATGACGAACTCGACGAGCACAGGTCCTGTCGTCTGCAGCGCTTCTAACCAGACCTTGGAGGCTTCATCCTTGTTCGTTGCCCTTAATCCCTTGATCCCGTATGCTTCCGCTAGCTTGACGAAGTCCGGACTGCCGGACAGATCAATCTGGCTGTAGCGTCGCTCGTACATCAATTCCTGCTGCTGCTTAACCATGCCGAGCACCTGGTTGTTCAAGACCACGATCTTGACCGGAATCTGATGAATCGCGCAGATCGCCATCTCCTGCGCGCACATCTGCATGCCCCCGTCGCCGTTGATCGAGACGACGAGACGATCTGGATTTCCGACTTTAGCGCCGATCGCGGCCGGGAAGCCAAAGCCCATCGTGCCAAGACCGCCCGACGTGATGAGCGAGCGAGGATGCTTGAAGCGGTAAAACTGTGCGGTCCACATTTGGTGCTGGCCTACATCGGTGGTGATGATTGCCTCTCCTTGCGTCGTCTCGCTAATCATCTCGAGCACATATTGCGGCTTAATGACTGTATCCGAATCGGTATACCGAAGCGGATGCTGCACCTTATACTCTTGAAGCTGCTCATGCCAGGTGCCCGTCTGGGCTGCTTGCGCTTTCGTGTTCGCATAAGCCAGCACGTTTTTAATATCGCCGATGCATGCGAGATCTGTCTTGACGTTCTTGCCGATTTCCGCAGGATCGATATCGATATGGGCGATACGTTTGGCCTGAGGCGCAAACCCGTCCAGCTTCATCGTGACCCGGTCATCGAAACGCGAGCCGATCGAAATAATGAGATCCGCATTCTGTACCGCCATGTTCGCCGCATATACGCCATGATGTCCGAGCATGCCCAGCCACATCTCGTCATCGCTCGGAAACCCGCCGAGGCCGAGCAGAGTCGTCGCGACCGGAATTCGCGTAGTGTGGACGAACTTGATCAGCTCCTGCGAGGAGTTCGAATAGACAACGCCGCCGCCTGCGATAATAACCGGCTTGCGCGCTTCGGCAATCGCCTGAAGCAGCGCATCCATTTCTGCCGGATTCGGTTCCGGAGCTCCATGGTATCCGCGCAACCGAACCGTGTCCGCTGAACGATATGCCATCCGCTGATTGGTCACGTCTTTTGGAATATCGATCAAGACAGGACCTTTGCGGCCCGTATTTGCAATGTAGAACGCTTCATGAATGATGCGAGGAAGGTCGTGTACATCGCGAACCATGTAGCTGTGCTTCGTAATCGGCATCGTGATGCTAATAATGTCCGCTTCCTGAAAAGCATCCGTGCCCATGACATTCGTAGATACGTTCCCGGTTATGATCACCAGCGGCACCGAATCCATATAGGCGGTTGCAATCCCGGTCACCAGATTTGTTGCTCCTGGACCGGATGTCGCGATGCATACCCCAACCTTCCCCGTCGACCTAGCATAGCCGTCCGCCGCGTGGATCGCGCCTTGTTCGTGCCGGGTCAAGATATGCTTGAAATCCGGCTGATGTACCATCGCGTCATAGATATAGAGCACATTTCCTCCAGGATAACCGAATACGCACTCTACGCCTTCCTGCAGCAAGCCGCGCAAAAGCACCTCCGAACCGGTGATATATTCCTCTGATGGCGTCGTTGTTTCATTCTTCATTCCTAATTTCTGTTCCACTTGGGCAGCCTCCTTTGCAAAATAAAACCCCCTCTCCTCCTGAGCAAACTGACAGCGGTCAGCTCATACAGGGACGAAAGGGGATTTTTTCGCGGTACCACCCAAGTTCGCTGCTACCCTCGCGAATGCAGCCTCATGAGGTAAGGCCGATGCCTTACCTGCGGCGCGTTAACGAGCACCATTTCGGTTAAGCCTACTTGCGGGTACGGAAAGAGACCAGCCGCGCTTTCGGTTAACAGCTCCGAGACGACACCATACAAAGGGTTAAGGCAAAGGTTTCAGCGTTTCCTCTGCTCTCTGGGCATAACCGCCCTTGCCGGCTTTCTCTTCATCGCCTGTTGGTATTAAA